>NZ_JAMXSG010000232.1:0-9664 GCF_024124365.1 Pseudonocardia sp. McavD-2-B | reverse complement strand
ACCTACGACGACGCCGCCCGCGCCCAAGTGCAGCCGGCCCGCGACGCCGCGACCGTCCGGCTCGCCGCGGGTTGAGGACCGCGCCACGATCGCCGGTCCCGCGGCCACCCTGCGGGCCCACGACGACGGCGCCGCCCGCCCGGGAGGTCATCGGCGGAAACGGACAGATGTGACGAGGCTCGCGTACCCCCCACTGTCGGAACCCTGGGCCATGCCCTAGCGTTCTGCACAGTCGAAGGGGAGTACTCCCGAACACGGCGTCGCCGTCATCACGGCACCGGCCCGAGCCGGTCCCGGTTGCGCCGGTCCACCGCGGTCACCGCGGCGGGCGGAGGAGACCTTCAGCGCCCCTACCTGCGCTGGAGGACCCCGCCGTGAACGTTCCCCTCTGGGTGTGGCTGGCCACGCTCGCCGTCGTCGCCGGCATGCTCGTGTTCGACTTCGTCGGGCACGCCCGTGACCCGCACGAGCCCACGCTGCGCGAGTCGGCGATCTGGTCGGCCGGCTACATCGCGATCGCCCTGCTGTTCGGCGTCGGCGTCGGCGTCTTCTCGGGCTGGCAGTACGGCGGCGAGTACATGGCCGGCTGGCTGACCGAGAAGGCCCTGTCGGTCGACAACCTGTTCGTCTTCCTGCTGATCATGACCAGCTTCGCGGTGCCGAAGGTGCACCAGCAGAAGGTGCTGCTGATCGGCATCGCGATCGCGATCGTCATGCGCGGTGCGTTCATCGCGGTCGGCGCGGTGATCATCGAGCAGTTCGTCGCGGTTTTCTACCTGTTCGCGGTCATCCTGTTCTGGCTCGCCTGGTCCCAGATCCGCGAGGCGATGTCCTCCGACGACCACGAGCAGGCCGACGCCGGTGACTCGAAGCTGATCCGCCTGGTCCGCAAGGTGCTGCCCACCTCCACCGAGTACGACGGCGCGAAGCTCGTCACCCGCGTCGACGGCAAGCGGCTCCTCACCCCGATGGCGCTGGTCATCGTCGCCATCGGGCTGACCGACCTGCTGTTCGCGTTCGACTCGATCCCGGCGATCTTCGGCCTCACCCAGGAGCCGTTCCTGGTGTTCACCGCGAACGCCTTCGCCCTGCTCGGCCTGCGCCAGCTGTACTTCCTCATCGGTGGGCTGCTGGAGCGCCTGATCTACCTGGCGCACGGCCTCGCGGTGATCCTGGCGTTCATCGGCGTGAAGCTGACCCTGCACGCACTGCACGAGAACAACGTGCCGTTCATCAACGACGGGCAGCCGGTGCCGGTGCCCGAGGTGCCGATCTGGCTGTCGCTGCTGGTCATCACCGGGACGATCGCCGTCGCCGCCGTCGCGAGCCTGATCGTCTCCCGGCGCCGCGCCGCGGCCGCCCCGGAGGTCGCCGGCACCGACGGCGCGGACGACGCGACCGTGGACGCGGATCAGATCCCCAGCACCACCCGGGCGACCGAGAAGTAGATCAGCAACCCGGTCGCGTCGACGAGCGTCGTGACCAGGGGAGCGGACACCACCGCCGGGTCGATCCCGACCCGGCGGGCCAGCAACGGCATCGTCGCGCCCACCGTCGCCGCCCAGCCGCAGATCGCCACCAGCGTCACCGCCACCACGACGGCGACCTGGACCCCGACCAGCAGCGACGCGACGGCCAGCCCCAGCGCACCGAGCAGGGTGCCCAGCAGCAGCCCGACCTGCAGCTCCCGCCACACCACGGCGGGCAGGTCGGCCAGTCGCACCTCCCCGACGGCGATCGCCCGGACCGCCGCCGACGCCGACTGGGCACCGGCGTTGCCGCCGGTGCCCACGAGCAGCGGAATGAACAGCGCCAGCGCGGTGACCTGCTCGAGTGCGTCCTCGAAGATCTGCAGCACGTTGACCGTCAGCACCGCGGCGAGCAGCAGCACCGCCAGCCACACCGCGCGGGTGCGCGCCAGCTTCGTGACCCGCACGTACATGTAGTGGCCCGACCACGGCGCCGCGCCGGACTGGCGGGCGACGTCCTCGGTGTCGGCGCGCTCCAGGATCTCGACGGCGTCGTCGATCGTCAGCAGGCCCAGCAGCCGGTCCTCCGAGTCGACGACCAGCAGGTCGAGCAGGTTCGCCTCGCCCATCAGGCGTGCGGCGTCCTCGGCGGCGTCGGTGGCCCGCACCCGCGGCGCCCCGTCGTCGACGAGGTCGGCGACGGCGACGTCCGGCCGGGCCAGCACCAGGTCGCGCAGCGAGACGGTGCCGATCACCCGGCGCCCGGCGTCGGTGACGGCGAGGGTGTACACGGTCTCGGCCTGCGCACCCTTGCGCCGCACGACGGCCAGCGCCTCGGTCACGCTGCTGTGCAGCGGCACGGCGACGGTCTCCGGCGTCATCACCCGCCCGACCGAGCCGTCGGGGTAGCCGAGCAGCGCCGCGGTCATCGACCGTTCCCCGGCCGACAGCCCGGCCAGCACCCGGTTCGCGACCTTGGCCGGCGCCTCGCCGAGCATCCGGGCGCGGTCGTCGGGGTCCATGTCCTCGACCAGGGCGGTCACCGCGTCGTCGCGCAGCCCCGCCAGCAGCTCCTGCTGGTCGACCGGGTCGAGCTCCTCGAACACGTCGAGCGCGCGGTCCTTGCCGAGCAGCCGGAACACCCAGCCCGCGTCGACCGGTTCCATCCGGGCCAGCGCGTCGGCGATCTCGTGGGCGGGCCGTCCGTCGAGCCGGTCGAGGACTCCGGCGGGGTCGTGGCGTTCGACGAGATCGGTCCAGCGTTCCATGCGGACGATCCTGCCGCCGGGTCCTGCCGCGTGCAGCGGCGGGACTATGTCCGTTTCGGTAGGATCGGTGACGTCTACCGCACATCCCGGATGACCGCCCCCGGGAGCGGGAACCCGGTCGGTGGCACCGAGGAGGTCACGATGTCCGTCACACCCCCGCCCCTGCCGCCCCCGCCGCCCGGCGGCGGGACCGGCGACCCCGACCCACGCCCGGTGGCGCGCCCCCTGGACCGCGACGAGGAGCTCCGGCTCTCCGGCCTCGAACAGGAGCTGCGCCGCTCCGACCCGGAGCTGGACACCGAGCTGACCGCACCGCACCGGCCCAGGCGCGCCGCGGGCGGCCGCGCGGACCGGATCCTGCAGGCCGTCGCGATCACCGTGATCGTGCTGGTGATCGTGCCGGGTGACTGGGTCGCCGGGCTGCTGTCGTTCGGGCTGCTGCTCGGGATCCCGGCCGCGATGGCCTGGATCGCCGTCCGTGCACACCGGGAGAACGCCGCCCGGGAGCAGGCCGAGGGCCGCGACGACGAGCGCACCTGACCTGCGCCCGGTGCGGCGGGAGCGCGGTCAGGTCGTGGACGGGGCCGCCGTCGCCGCCTCGGTCGGGTCGGTCGTCGAGCGGACGGCCGGGAGCCCGAGGTGCTCACGCAGCGTCGTCCCGGTGTACTCGGTGCGGAACGACCCGCGCTCCTGCAGCAGCGGCACGACCCGGTCGGCGAACTCGTCGAGCCCGCCCGGGGTGACGTGCGGGACCAGCACGTAGCCGTCCGCGGCGTCGGACTGCACGGCGTCGTCGATCGCGTCGGCGACCGTCCGCGGGCTCCCGACGAAGGTGTGCCGCCCGGTCACCTCGATCACCGTCTCGCGCAGGGACAGGTTCTTCTCCGCGGCGAGGGCGCGCCACTGGTCGGCGACGGCCTTCGGGTCCCGGTACTGGCGCACGCTGGCCCGGCCCTTCGACACGAGCTCGCCCTCGACCGGGTCGAACTCCGGCAGCGGGCCGTCCGGGTCGCGCCCGGACAGGTCGGTGTTCCACAGCTGCTCGGCGAACACGATCGCGGTCTGCGGGCTGACCTGCTGGGAGCGGATCACCTCGGCGCGCTCGGCGGCCTCGGCGTCGGTGTCGCCCAGCACGTACGTCGCGGCGGGCAGGATCTTCAGGTCGTCCCACGCCCGGCCGTAGCGGGCGAGGCGGCCCTTCACGTCGGCGAGGAACGCGCGTCCGGCCTCCGGCTCGGCGTGCCGGGAGAAGATCGCGTCGGCCGACGCGGCGGCGAACTCGCGACCCTCCTCGGAGTCACCCGCCTGCAGGATCACCGGGCGGCCCTGCGGGCTGCGCGGCAGCGAGAACCGGCCGTGCACGTCGAACTGGTCGGAGGTGAAGGCGAACTCCCCGCGGTCGTCGGGACCGGTGCGCGAGTCCCAGATCGCGGCGGTCGCGGCCAGCTGCTCCTTGGCCCGGGAGTAGCGCTTCTCCTTCGGCAGGAAGCCGCCGCGGCGGAAGTTCTCGCCGGTGAACGCGTCCCACGAGGTCACCACGTTCCAGGCGGCCCGGCCGCCGGAAAGGTGGTCCAACGACGCGAACTGGCGGGCGACGTCGTAGGGCTCGGTGAAGGTCGAGTTGATCGTCCCGGCCAGGCCGAGCCGGTCGGTGACCGCGGCCAGCGCGGACAGGACCGTGAACGTGTCCGGGCGGCCCATCACGTCGAGGTCGTAGATCTCGCCGCGGTGCTCGCGCAGGCGCAGTCCCTCGGCGAGGAACAGGAAGTCGAACCTCGCCCGTTCGGCCGTTCGCGCGAAGTGCGCGAACGACTCGAACTCGATGTGGCTGCCGGACGCCGGGTCGCTCCACACGGTGGTGTTGTTGACGCCCGGGAAGTGTGCGGCCAGGTGGATCTGCTTGCGCGCCATGAACGGCCTCCCGAGGGGTTCAGCGGTCTCCTACCGGTGCAACACCGTGCGGCCGGTCGTGTTCCCGTCCGGCGTGGTCGCGGACGACGGAGGCCCCGACCCCGCGGGTCATCGCTTGCCGGCGCTCCAGGCGTAGGGGAGGTCGGTGCCGTTGAGGACGTGGTCCCCGACCGTCTGCAGCTTGTAGATCAGCGGGTTGTGCGTGGAGATCACCCGGGCGTTGCGCCAGTGCCGGTCCAGGCGCAGCTTCTCCGAGGTGATCGACGCGCCACCGACCTCGAACAGCTGGGTGGTGGCGTCGAGCACGGCCGGGACGACGGCGGCCTGGGCGTGGGCGACGTCGAGCTCCACGCGGTCGAGCAGATCGGGGTCCTCCCCGCCCGCGTCGAGCAGCCGGTCGAGCTGGTCGGCGATGGTCAGCACCAGGGCCCGCGACGACCACGCCGCGGCGGACAGCCGCCCGACGACCTGCTGGACCAGGGGGTCGTGGCGGGGCAGGTCGGCCGCGGCGTGGGTGAAGGTGCGGGTGCGCTCCCGCACCCAGCCGGCGACGTCGTCGGTGGCGCGCCGCGCGATGCCGGCGAGCACGGCGAGCTGCACGAGCTGCAGGTAGGACGTGCCCCAGGACCGGCCGGCGGAGCCGTAGCCCGGACCGAGGACCCGGTCGGCGGGCACGGCGACGTCGGTGAACACGGTGGTGCCGCTGGCGGTGAGGCGCTGGCCGAAGCCGTCCCAGTCGTCGTGCTGGACGACGCCCTCGGCATCGCCGTCGACGAGCACCGAGACCCGCTCACCGTCGAGGTCGGCGGCGACGAGGATCCGGTCGGAGTAGAGGCTGCCGGTCGAGTAGTACTTCGTGCCGTTCAGCCGGTAGCCGCCGTCGCCGTCCGGGGTCAGTGCGGTCCGGTAGCGGTCGATCGCGCCGACGCCGGGCTCGGTGATGGCGTTGCCGACGAGCTCACCCCCGGCGACGGCGGCCAGCCGGGCGTCGCGGTCCGGACCCGGGTCGGCGAGCAGCAGGTCGTCGACGTACCACCAGTGCACACGCAGCGCCTGCGGCAGGTTCGACTCGGCGGCGGCCAGGTCGACGAGCAGCCGGAACTGCTGGCGGACGGTGGCGCCGTAGCCGCCGAGGTCGACGGGAAGCCGCAGCGCGCCGAAACGTTCGGCGCGCAGGGCGGCGACCTCGTCGTGGGCGAGCGCGCGGCCCTGCTCGCGGGCCACCGCGCCCTCGGCGATCCGCGCGAACACCGGCGCGAAGACGGCGTCGAGCTGCTCGTCGGTCCAGGCGGTCCGGCCCGCGCCGCCGTCGGTGCCGGCGGGGGCGGGGGAGGTGGTGGTCATGAATGGTCCTTCCGGAGAGGGGCGACCGGCGGCGCGCGGCGGTGGGCGACGACGGCGGGGCCACGGCGGGGTGCGCGGGCCGGACGGGCGCGCGCGGAGCGGGACGGGTACCGCCCGGGGACGACTCGGGAGGTCGCCTCGGGACGACGGCTCAGGGTCGACAGAGTGCCGACGCCACGCGCGCGAGGTCGACATGCCCCCGCGTGGTCAGCAGCACCGATCCGGTCACGGTCGCCACGCTAGCCGCCACCCCGGGTGCCGCCCAAGCCTCCGGCGACCCGGATCACCCGCATCCTGCCTGGCGGGAGCCATGATCACGGCCGTCCGGACAGCTGTCCCGAGGTGTGAGAGATCTACTGTGGACAGGTCGTGTGGACGGGTGGGACGTCGTGCCGATCCTGCGGGCGCCGCCCGGGCCAGACGGTGAGCGCCAGCCCCCCGGCGCGCAGCACCCGTCGCTCCAGCGGGCGGAAGACCAGCAGCTCGACCCCGATGCCGACGGTGAGGATCAGCAGGATCGCGGCGAACACCTGCACGATGTCGTGCACGTCGGCACCGTTCTTCAGGTAGGCGCCCAGTCCGACCCCGAGGGCGGGGCCGGCCGCGATGATCTCCGCCGCCATCAGCGACCGCCAGGAGAACGCCCAGCCCTGCTTGCAGCCGGCGAGGTAGCCGGGCAGTGCCGCGGGGAGCAGGGCGTAGCGGGCCATCCGGTAGCCCGTCGCGCCCAGCACCTGGCCGGCCCGCGGCAGGATCGGCGGCACCTGGTCGCAGCGGACCGATCGCCGCACGCACCACCGGCACCTTCGCGACCACCACGCCGAGCGGGGTGGCGATCACCAGGGCGAGCAGGAAGCCGAGGGCGGCCCGGCTGACCGAGGTCCACAGGATCGCCCAGATCTCGCCGCTGACGACGGTCTCCGCGAACGCCTCGGCCACCGCGCCCGGGGAGGGCGGGCGGTACTCGGGGGGTGACGGCCGAGGCCCAGACGATCTGCCAGACCACGACGAACAGCACGAGCGCGACGAGCGGCGGCAGCCAGGTCCGCAGCAGCCGCTGCCACCACGGGGTGGTGCGCTCGACCGGGGTGTCGGGGGCGTGAGGAACGCCGCGGCGTCGTGAGCCGGTACGCCGACACCGTCCTGTCCCGGCGTAGCGGGGTGGCGCCGAGATGCAGCCCAGGTGCACGAGGACATCCTGCGCCCGCTGGGCTGCATCGCGGCGCGCGGTCGGTGTGCGGGACGAACGGGCTGGTCCGGATCCGGACCGGCGACCGGTGGACGTCGGCGTCGAGCTCGTCGAGCGCCTCGGCGGCACGCCGCGGTCGGGAGCACGGCACCGCCCACCGGACGGGTGCGGGCGGGGCGTGTCCGGACACGCCCCGCACCGGCTCACTCCGGCCCGGTGAAGAACTCCAGGGCGATGTTGTCCGGGTCGCGGAAGGAGACGCCGCTGCCGTAGTGCGCCTTCTTGACGCCCTCGTGGGCGATCCCGAGCTCGGTCAGCTTCTGCGCCCACTGCTCCAGCTCGGCGTGCGAGCCGACCGCGAAGCCGACGTGGTCGAGGCCGGTGCGCTCCTCGCTGAACGGCTCGCCGGACTCGCGGCCCTGGTGGGTGTGCAGACCGAACAGCATCCCACCGTCGAGGGCGAAGACGGTGTGGTGGAAGCGGCCGCCCTCCTCGTCCTCGTCCAGGACGGGCTCGGCGCCGAACAGCGCCGCGTACCAGCGCGTGCTGCGTTCGAGATCGCTGACGGTCAGGGCGACGTGCTGCAGACCGGGGAAGGCCACGGTGTCCCTCGCTTCGTTGCGTGCGGGTGTCCGCATGTGTCTATCAGCCGGACGCGGCCGCGGGGCCCCTCCGACCGGAGGGGCGTCACGGTGCCGGAAGGGCCGGGTACCCGACCGGGGTCCGGTCGCCCTCCCAGCCCCAGCGGCGCATCGGGACCGAGGAGACGTCGTAGGCGTCCACGGCGAGGTCGGTGTCGATCCGGGTGATCGAGCCCCAGTCTGCCTGGTCCGGGTCGTCGGCGGTGTCGATCCGGGTCGCGACGACCTGCTCGGTGGTGGTGCGGCGCATCGCCGCGAAGCTGCCCCCGGCGACGTCGGCGAACGACACGTCCACGGCGAACCCGAGCGACGACGGGCCCAGCACCAGGTAACGCGGGGTCTGCACCAGCCCGGCCCGGACGGCGGGCAGGTCGCGCAGGCAGGGCGCCGACCAGAGGATCGACCAGTCGACGTAGACCGGGCCGTCGGCGTCGCGCAGCATCGGCACCACCGGCGCCGGGGTGATCATCCGCGGGGCGGCGGCGGCCACCCAGCCACCCGGCCCGACGGCGGTGTCGACGGCGTGCACCCGCACCCGGTCGACGTCCGCCGGGAACGCGGAGACGGGCACCCGCACGGTGCGCCAGCCCGGCCGGTCCAGCGGCACGGCCTCCTGCACCCGCTCGGTGGGGTAGGTGCCGCGGGCACCGGTCGCGGTGTCGTCGAGCGACACGCGCCCGTCCGGACCCGGCGACCCGGCCCGGGCGTACTCCAGCTCCAGGGTGTTGCCCTGCCCGGTCCGCCCGGCGACGTCGACCGACAGCACCCGGTCGCCCGGTCCCGGCGCGACGGCGAACCAGCGGGTGCGGAGCTCGCCGGTGGTGCCCGGGCCGCCGTCGAGACTGCCCCAGGCGAGCCCGCCGCGCGGCGGGGCGTCGACCCAGCCGCGGCCCTCGGTGAACCCGGTGAGGGTGTCGGCGCCGCCCGCGGCGGGCAGCGCGCCCGCGTCGACCGGGACCGTGACGTGGTCGAGGATCCCGCAGGTGTCGCGGCCGGTCAGCTCGCTCCACATCTGTCCGCCGACGCTGTAGCCCCCGCCCTGGCGCACCGGGGCGACGACGAACGACGCCACCACCACCGACACCCCGGTGACCAGGGCGACCACCACGATCCCGGCGGGCAGCGCCGCCGCGGCCCGGGCCGCGGAGTCCCGCCGTGTCCGGTGTCCTCGGCGTCCCGCCCGGTGTACCGCGACGGCGGACACGGCCGGCACCGCCGCCGCCACCACGGCCCACACCGCGGGCGAGTTCAGCGGCGCGAACGGCCCGTCCGCGCGCGGCACACCCCAGCCCGACCACAGGAACCACTCGTTGCGCCCGGAGAAGGCCAGCGCGACCAGCACGACCGCCGCCAGGGTCCCGGCGGCGGCCGCGCCGCGCACGGTCGGGTCGGCGGGCCGCCGGGCCGCGGTCACCACCAGCACCGCCCCCGCGGCGACGGCGAGCGCCCCGGTCCCGGCGAGCGTCCCGAAGTAGTGGGTCCACTTCGACGGAGCCGGGGTGAGCAGCACGAACCCGAGTGCGAGTCCGGCCAGGGGGACCGGTGTCCACCGCAGACCGGGACCCCACCGGTGCGCGCCGCGCGCGACCAGCGGCAGCGCCGCGACCAGCATCGCGACGGCGAGCAGCACCGGCACCCGGCGTCCGAGGCCGCCCTGCTCGGTGCCGAACCCCAGCAGGTAGCTCCAGCGGCGCAGCTCCTGGAACCACGGTGTGGCCGGGCCGTAGAACTGGTGCATCTCGGTGGCCCGCGCGACCGTGTACAGGCTCTGCCCGGTGAAGACGGGGGTGAGCCCGGCCGCGGCGATCCCGGCCGCGGCGACGGTCGCCGCGACCCCGACGG
>NZ_JAMXSG010000231.1:0-9682 GCF_024124365.1 Pseudonocardia sp. McavD-2-B | reverse complement strand
CTCCGACTCCAACAAGGGCGCAGGGATCACCGCGTCGCAGTGGCAGATCCACCGGGCGCAGCGCCAGCTGCGCGACGTGGCCGCCGAGCACGGGGTGCGGCTGCGGCTGTTCCACGGCCGCGGCGGGGCGGGCGGGGGCGGGGGCGGGCCGGGCGGGCGCGGCGTCGCGGTCCGGGGCAGGCCCAGCCGGTCGGCCGTGTCCAGCAGCTCGCGGCGGAAGTGCTCCGCGTCGACCGGGCGCTGCTCGGGGTCCCGCGAGGTTGCCCGGGCGACGAGGGCGTCCACGGCCGGCGGCAGCCCCGGGACCAGCGCCGACGGTGGCGGCACATCCTCGTTCACGTGGCGGTAGGCCACCGACAGCGGGTTGTCGGCGGTGTAGGGCGGCTGCCCGGTCAGCATCTCGTAGAGCACGACCCCGGCGGCGTAGACGTCGCTGCGGCCGTCGGCGCGGCCGGACACGACCTGCTCGGGGGAGAGGTAGGCCATCGTCCCGAGGATCATCCCGGCGTGGCTGACCCCGGCCTCGGCGGCCGCGGTGAGCAGGCCGAAGTCGGCCACCTTCACCTCGCCGCCGGACGAGATCAGTACGTTCTCCGGCTTCACGTCGCGGTGCACCATGCCGAGCCGGTGCGCGCGGGCCAGGCCGGCGAGGACCGGTTCGAGCACCCGCACCGCGGCCGGGAGCCCGAGCGCCCCGCGGGCGCGCAGCACGTCGCGCAGGGTGCCGCCGTCGACCAGCTCCATGACGACGAACAGGCTGGCCTCGCCCAGCGGGCCCGCGGGGACGGTGCCCCGGTCGTAGACGGCGACGACGCACGGGTGGTCGATCCGGGCGGCCAGCCGCGCCTCCCGGTCGAACCGGGTACGGAAGGCGTGGTCCCCGGCCATCCGCGGGTCCATCACCTTGATCGCGACGGCGCGTTCGAGACGGGTGTCGGTGCCGTGGTGCACCGTCGACATGCCGCCGCGGGCCAGCACCGGGCCGACCCGGTAACGGCCGTCGAGCAGCACCTCGCCGGGGCCGTCGGCGGCGAGCCGCCCGGCCCCACCCGGGATGCCGGGGTCGGCCGGACCGGACGGTGAGCTCATCGCGGGTGAGGCTACCGGGGGCGATCCCGGCGGTCGCGCAGGTGGTCGGCGTCGGGGCCGCGGGCGGGCCGGTCCGGTGGGCGTCGGCGCCGTCCGGGACGGTGTGGGACAGTGTCCGGCTGTGAACGAGTCCCTCCCCGCCGCGGTCACCGAGGAGACGCTGAGCGTCGCCGAGGTGGCCGACCGCCTGTCGATCCCCGTCTCCCGGGTCCACCAGCTCGTCCGCGACGGTCAGCTCCTGTCGTTCAAGAACGGGCACGACGTCGTCGTCCCGACCGCGCTGCTCGACGACGACGGTGTCGTGCGCGGGTTGCCGGGCACGATCGTCGTCCTCCGCGACGGCGGCTACGACGACGACGCCATCCTGAGCTGGCTGTTCACCGAGGAGGAGTCGCTCTCCGGTGCTCCGATCACCGCGCTGCGCGCGGGCCGGCACAAGGAGATCAAGCGCCGCGCCCAGGCCATGGCCTTCTGAGGGTTCCGCCGGCTCACCCGCGGGACGGACGCCCGGCGCGTTCGCGCGCCAACTCGGTCCCGCGGGCGGCCAGCGCCCGGCCGAGCCGGGGCAGCGCGACGGCGGCCCGGCGCCCGTTCGGCACCGCGACCCGGTGGGTCAGCACGTCGTAGCCTGCGTCGGCGATCTCGTCGAGGATCTCCGCGTACAGCACCCGGGCGGCGCCGACGCAGGCCCGCGACACCGGCTCCAGCATCGGGATCCCGGGGTCGGCCCGCCGGTAGGTGGCCCGGGTCCGGGCGACCAGGTGGGCCAGGGCGCGGCGGATCCGCGGGTCCGGGCGCCCGGTGCGCCGGCTCCAGGCCAGCAGCTCCCGGTCGACGCCGAACGCGGCGAGTTCGTCGGCGGGCAGGTACACCCGGCCGCGGTCGAGGTCCTCGCCGACGTCGCGCAGGAAGTTCGTGATCTGGAACGCCACGCCCAGCAGCGCGGCGTGCGGCTCGGCCTCCGCCCGCGGGACGACCGTCCCGAGCACCGGCAGCGTCTGCAGCCCGATCACGGCGGCCGAGCCGTGCACGTAGACGGCCAGCTCGTCGTCGGTGGCGTAGTCGGTGACGGTGAGGTCCATCCGCATCGAGACCATGAAGTCCCGGAACAGCGACGCGTCGAGGTCGTGGCGGCGCGCGGTCTCGGCGACGGCGAGCACCTCGGGCCTGCTGCCGGGCAGCGGGGCGCCCGCCAGCGCGGCCGCCAGCTCGGCGTCGAGCGCGTCGAGCCGGGTGTGCGGGTCCCCGCCGCCCGCGCCGTCGGGGTCGTCGACGATCTCGTCGGCGAAGCGGGCGAAGCCGTAGAGGGCGTGGATGTCGACCCGTCGTGCCGGGGGCAGCAGCCGGGTCGCCAGGAAGTAGGTGCGCCCGTGCTCGGCGTGCAGCGCGCGGCAGGCCGCGTAGGCGGCCCGTAGCTGCGGGTCGGTCAGGCCGGCGGCGTCGAGCTCGACGCGCCCGGCCCGCTCAGCCGCGGACGCCCGCATCGGTGGTGGGCGCGGTCGACGGTGCCTCCGGGGCGCCCCGGCGCAGCCCCAGCGGGTCCGGGCGGAGCAGCGACACCGCAGCCAGGACACCGGCCAGGGCACCCGCCAGCAGGTAGTGCGGCACGTAGAGGGCGGTCTCGCCGTCGGGGAAGTACACGATCATCAGCCAGATCGAGCCGGCGACCACCCACTGCAGTCCGCGCGCGCTCCACGGGGTCATCGCGAGCAGGCAGAACCCCCAGCTCAGGTACCACGGCAGGGTGGTGGGGGAGAGCACGGCGGCCAGCGCGAGGGCGATCGCGGCATTGCGCACCGCGGCCCGCGGGTCGTCGCGGCCGCGCCACCACAGCAGGGCGATCAGCAGGCCCATCACCAGCGCGCCGATGAACCGGAACGTGTCCACGAACGCCTGGGTGTTCACCTCGCCGGCGAACATCCCGGCCACGCTCGCCGTCGCCTGACCGACGGCGGTCGGCACCGACAGCCAGTTCACGATCATCGACGGGGCGCTGAGCGCGGGCAGCCAGCCCAGCCCGAGACCGGTGAGCCAGGTGGCCCCGCCGAACACGACGCCGAACACGGCCACCGACGGCACCCCGGCCCGGACCAGCCGCGACCAGAACCCGCCGGACAGCGTCGCGGCCCACACCAGCACCAGGAACGGCAGCACGATCCCGGCCGAGGCCTTCACCGCCATGGCCAGCGACGCGACGACGATCGCCCACACGAACCGCTGCCGCAGCGCCAGCAGCGCCGCCAGCGGCAGCAGGCCGACGACCAGCAGGTCGTTGTGCACCCCGCCGACCATGTGCACGACCATGACCGGGTTCGCCACGGCCAGCCACAGCGCGACCGCGGGACGCCCGCCGAGGCGCCTGGTCAGCGCGGGCAGCACCGCCACGAGCAGCAGCAGCCCGGTGACCAGGGTCAGCCGCATCAGCACGACGCCGAGCAGCACGTTCTGGCCGACCAGCAGGACCACGCCCTGCGCGAGCAGGATGAACAGCGGGCCGTAGGGGGCGGGGGTGTCCTGCCAGAAGAAGTGGACGTTGTCGGTGAAGATCCCGCCCATGGTGTCCGGCCCGACGACGTACGGGTCGTACCCGGCCAGCGGCAGCGCGCCCTGGGCGAGGTAGCTGTAGGGGTCGCGGGTGAACAACGGCGCCGTGACGAGCATCGGCAGCATCCACACCGCCGCCGTCGTCAGCACCGCGCGGCCACCGGCGCGCCGGGCGAGCACGGCGCGGCCCAGCCGCACCCACGCCCACACCATCAGCACCAGGCCGACGTAGATCACGATCGTCGCGAGCATCGCGCCGTGGCCGTAGCGCCAGAACGACAGCGCCGAGTTGCCGATCACCGGGTCCCGCATCGGGATCCCGCCGCCGCCGAACGAGCCGAGGAACATCAGCACGGTCCCGGCCAGCCCCAGCAGCAGGACACCCCGCGGCGGCGAGCCGAGCCGCTCGACCAGGCCGGGGCCCGCGGGCTCCGGTGCGGGCGGCGGGGGCACGACCGCGCCCGCGCCGGGGTCCGGCGTCACCGTCTCGGGTGCCGCCGGGCGGGGGAGCGGGGGCGAGGGCTGAGCCGTCATCGTGTCCGTGTGTGCTGGTCGGGCATCGTCGGGAGCATGATTCCACGCCCCCCGGCACCCGCCCTCAGTGCCCCGTGTCAGTGCCCCGTGCGCGCGGCGGCCCCGCGCCCGGCGTGCTCGGCCGGGCGCGGACCGGTGATCCGCTCGGCCGCCAGCCGCCCGGAGATCAGGACCGGGGGGATCCCGACGCCCGGGGTCGTGCCGCACCCGGCGAGCACCGCGTTCGCCGTACCGCGGACCAGGTTGCGCGGCCGGAACGGGCCGGTCTGGGCCAGCGTGTGCGACGCCGAGAACGGCGTGCCCGCGGCCATCCCGGCGGCCGCCCAGTCCTGCGGGGTCCACATCCGGGTCCAGCTCGGCTGCGCGGAGGGGTCCACCAGCCCGCGGTCGGCGAGCACACCGAACAGCTCCTCGGCGTACGCCGGGCCGACCCGGTCCCAGTCGATGCCGGGCGCCACCGCGGTGTTCGGACACGGGGCGAGCACGCTCATGACCTCGCGCCCGCCGGGCTGCAGCGACGGGTCGGTCAGCCCGGGCCGGGTGACCAGCAGCGACGGGTCGGACATCAGCTGTCCCTCGTCGATGATCTCGCGGAAGGTGCCCGCCCAGGAGCCGCCGAAGGAGATCGTGTGGTGGTGCTGCGCGGTGCCGGGGGCGGGCGTGGGCATCCCGGCGTGCACGACGACGGCGCTGGGCGACCAGCGCAGCCCGACCGGACGCCGCGGTGCGCCGCCGAGCAGGGCGTAGGCCGCGGGCAGCTCCGGGGTGAGCACGACCGCGTCGCACGGGGTCAGCGACTCGTCGGCGCCGTCGGGACCGGTGTGCCGGACCGCGGTGACCCGGTCCCCGGAGCGGTCCAGGCCGGTGACGGTGCGGCCGTAGTGGATCTCTGCTCCCGCGTCGGCGGCGGCGCCGGCCAGTGCGGTGCCCATCATCCGCATGCCGCCGCGCGGGAAGTACACGCCCGCGACGGTGTCCATGTAGGCGATCACGCCGTAGGCGCCGAGCGCGTCGCGCGGGGAGACACCGGCGTAGAGCGCCTGGAAGGAGAACACCCGGCGCAGCCGCTCGTCGGGCAGGAAGCGGTCGATCCGCTTCCCGAGCCGCCCGAAGCCGCCGAGGGCGGCGAGCCGGGCCAGGTCGGGGCCGAGCAGCGACAGCGGCGAGTCCATGTTCGCGCCGATGAAGTTGTCCATCTCGGCGCGGTAGAGGTCGGTGAGCCAGTGGCGCAGCCGCCGGTACCCGGCCGCGGAGTCCGGGCCGCACTGCTCGCGGATCTCGTGCTCCATCGCGGCGGCGTCGGTGTGCACCGCGATCGCCGAGCCGTCGGCGAACTCGGCCCGGTAGGCCGGGTCGAGGCGGACCAGGTCGAGCCGGTCCGCGGTCGTCTCGCCGACGGCGGCGAACGCGGAGTCCAGCAGCTCCGGCATGGTCAGCACGGTGGGGCCGGTGTCCAGGGCGTAGGTGCCGTGGTCGTCGGTCACGTCGAGCCGCCCGGCGCGCCCGCCGGGGAAGCTCTCCCGCTCGACGATCGTGACGCGGCGGCCCGCGCCGAGCAGGTGCAGTGCTGTCGACAGCCCGGCCAGCCCCGCCCCCACGACGACGACGTGGTCGGTGTGCCCCTCGATCCGCCGCACCCCGCTCACCAGGCCCGCCGGGTCGCGCGCTCGGCCAGCTCGAACAGGTGCGAGCGGCCCGGTTCGGCGACCGGTGCGGAGTCGAGCGCGTCGAGCGCGGCGCCGGTGAGCGCGGCGATCCGCTGCTCCACCGACTGGACCGCGCCCAGCTCCGACAGCGCGGAGCGGGCCCGTTCCAGGCTCGCGGCGTCCAGGTCGGGGTCGCCGAGCGCGGAGAGGACGACGTCGGCCGCGGCCCGGTCCCCGCGCTGCTCGGCGCGCTGCAGGGCCGCGGCGACCAGCAGGGTCCGCTTGCCCTCACGCAGGTCGTCCCCGGCGGGCTTGCCGGTGACCCGCGGGTCGCCGAACACGCCCAGCAGGTCGTCGCGCAGCTGGAAGGCGACGCCGATGTCGGCGCCGTAGCGCCGGTAGGCCGCGACGACCCGCGGGTCGGCCCCGGCGATCGCCGCGCCCAGGTGCAGCGGCCGCTCCACGGTGTAGGCGGCGGTCTTGAACCGGTCGATGGTCAGTGCGGTCGACTCGGCGGTGTCCCCGGAGGCCTGGGCCAGCACGTCGAGGTACTGGCCGGACAGCACCTCGGTGCGCATCGCCCGCCACGGCTCGGCGGCGCGGGTGTGGGCGCCCTCGGGGAGCGCGGCGGCGTGGAACATGTCGTCGGCCCACACCTGGGCCAGGTCCCCGACGAGGATCGCGACGGCGGCGCCGAACCGCGCCGGCGGTCCGGACCAGCCGTTCGCCGCGTGCATCCGGGCGAACTCCACGTGCACCGTGGGCCGGCCGCGGCGGGTGGAGGAGGCGTCCATCAGGTCGTCGTGGACCAGGGCGCATGCCTGGATCAGCTCCAGCGCGGCGATCGCGCTCAGCACGCCCTGGGCGTGCGGGTCGGCCGGGTCGCCGCCCGCGCCACGCCAGCCCCACCAGGCGAAGGTGGGCCGCAGCCGTTTGCCGCCGCCCAGCACGAACCCGGCCAGCGCGTCGGCGGCCGCCGCGACGACCGGGTCGATGCCCAGCACCTCGGTGCGGCGGCGGTCCAGGTACCCGGCCAGCACCCGTTCCACGTGCTGGGGCAGCGCGTCGTCGAGCGGAGCCGGACCTGCGGTGGACAGGCCCGGGGATCCGGACGGACCGGACGGTGCGGACACGGGGGAGACGGGGTCGGCCACGACGACCAGGCTATCGGTGCACCCGGGAACCGGCCCGTCGATGCCGTCGTGGTGCACGTCATGGCGGGGCACAGACGGTGCGCGCCGGTCGGTGGACGACCGAACGGCGGTGCGCACCGTAAGGTCGTCGGGGTGACGACGAGCTCCGCATCCACGGTGACCGAACGGATCAACGTCGACCGCCCCTTCTTCGCGGTGGAGTTCTTCCCGCCCAAGGACGACCGGGGCGAGGCGGAACTGTGGCGC
Source organism: Pseudonocardia sp. McavD-2-B (assembly GCF_024124365.1). Lineage (NCBI taxonomy): Bacteria > Bacillati > Actinomycetota > Actinomycetes > Pseudonocardiales > Pseudonocardiaceae > Pseudonocardia > Pseudonocardia sp. McavD-2-B. Next base: position 2,469 of record NZ_JAMXSG010000231.1, on the reverse strand, counting down.
GCCATCCGCCGATTGGAGGTGCTCGACCCGGCCTACGTGTCGGTGACCTACGGCGCGGGTGGCTCCAGCCGTGACCGCACCGTCCGCACGGTGGAGCGGATCGCCACCGACACGACGCTGTGCTCGATGGCGCACCTGACCGCCGTCTCGCACTCGACCGATGAGTTGCGCCACGTGATCGGGTCGCTGGCCGCCGCGGGCGTCCGCAACATCATGGCGCTGCGCGGGGACCCGCCCGGCGACCCGCTCGGCGAGTGGGTCGCCCACCCCGACGGGCTCGAGTACGCCGACCAGCTCGTCGCGCTGATCAAGCGGTCCGGCCCGTTCTGCGTGGGCGTCGCCGCGTTCCCCTACGGCCATCCGCGCTCGGCCGAGCTCGAGACCGACACCGAGCGGCTCGTCGGGAAGTTCCGGGCGGGCGCGGAGTTCGCCGTCACCCAGCTTTTCCTGGAGCCCGACGGCTTCCTGCGGCTGCGCGACCGGGTCGCCGCCGCCGGGTTCGACCAGCCGATCATCCCCGGCATCATGCCGCTGACCTCGGAGAAGACCTTTCACAAGGGGCCCGAGCTGTCGGGCTCGCCGCTGCCGGCGGCGCTCGTCGAGCGGCTCGCGCCCTACTCCGGTGACACGGCGGCGTTCCGCGCCGCGGGCATGGAGGTCACCGGCGAGCTGTGCGAGCGGCTCCTCGCCGAGGGTGTCCCCGGGATCCACTTCTACTGTCTCAACCGGTCGACGGCGACGACCGAGCTGGTCGATCGTCTCGGGCTGGCGCCGCGCCACGAGGGCACCCGGCTCTCCACGCCGGCCTGACCGTCCGCGGCGGGGCCCGCACGGGCCCGTCGCGGTGAGCCCACCCCGATGAGCCGGGTCCGGCCACCCGGTCCCCGGCCGGGACCGTCCGCCCCGCCCCGGCCCGGCCCGGTGGCTCCGGCCCGCCGGACGGGCGGGTGGTCAGGAGGCCGGGCGCACCAGGTGCAGGTCCGGGGCCGGGCGGGCGCCGACCGGCCCGACGTCGGCCCAGGTCGTCTTGCCGCCGTGGTGCCGGCGCACCCCCCAGCGCTGCGAGAGCCGGCCGACGATCTGCAGCCCGCGTCCGCGGGTCGCGGTGGGGTCGTAGGGCTGCTCGCGTCCGCGCACGACCGAACCGTCGCGCACGCGCAGCCGTACCGCGCCGTCGCGCACCCGTGCGGTCACCAGCATCGGGGTGTGCGCGTGGTCGACACCGTTCGCCACCAGTTCGTGCAGCACCAGCGTCGCGTCGCCGACGGTCGCGTCGTCCACCAACGGGGTCAGGAACCGCGTCAGCTCGTGCCGGGCCGTGCGGCACGCGGCCGCGTCGGGCTCCACCCTGAGGATCCAGGACTGTGCGGTCACGGGCCCGCCCCCTCCCCGTCCTGCCGGGCCGGCCCGCCCGACGCGACCCGGTTACCCGATGTGCCCGCCTCGCACACCCCCGCGGTCGCCCACCCGGGGGCGGACCGGAGCGGGTACGGTCACGGGTCCGACGCGTAGAGCCAACTGCGCGTGCCCGCAGCCGCGAGCACGACGTGGAGGCTCCGCTTGCGCATCGCCGTCATCCGTACCCCCGAGGTCCCGCGAACGTGCGGCGCGGGGATCACCGCCGCCTCGCTGGCCGCCGCCGGTCACACGGTCCGGGTGTTCACCGACGTCCCCGACGACCCCGACCTGACCGCCCCGGCCGACGGCGGCACGCTGCGCGTGCAGCCGTGGGAACCCGGGCAGGACACCGCACTGGCCGCGGCGTGGTCCGACGACCCGCCCCAGGTGGTGCACGCCATCGGACCGCGCGCCGGGGCCGCCGCCGTCGCGACCGGGGTGCCGGTCGTGCAGGTCTATCCGGCCGACTGCCAGGGCCCGGCCGCGATCCCCGCGGCCCGTACCGGGTCGTCGCAGGGGGCCGCCCGCGTGCTGGCCTCCAGCGAGGAGCAGCACACCGCCCTGCTGCGCCGCGGGGTGCCGCGGGCGGTGCTGCGGACGGTGCCCGCCGCCGTCGACACCGACGTGTTCGCCCCCGACGGGCCGGCGCTGCGCCGGGACGACCGGCCGCGGTTGCTCGCGGTCGGCTCGCTGGCCGACGGCGCCGGGATGGACACGGTGATCCGTGCGCTGTCCCGGATCCGCACCGCCGAGCTGCTCGTCGCCGGCGGCGCGGCGGACCCGGACCCCGACCGCGCGCGCCTGTTCGGCATCGCCCGCGAGGCCGGCGTCGCCGGGCGCGTCCGGTTCCTCGGGCCGGTCGAGGGCGGCCTGATGCCGCGGCTGCTGCGCTCGGCCGACGTCGTGGTCGCCGCACCGGAGCGCGACGTCGGGGTCGGGCCGGTCCTGCAGGCGATGGCCTGCGCGCGGGCGGTCGTGGCGACGAGCGTGGGAGGGCTGCGCGACGTCGTCGTCGAGGGGGTGACCGGGGTGCTGGTCCGCCCGGCCCGGCCCGCCGAGCTGGCGGTCGCG
>NZ_JAMXSG010000230.1:0-9733 GCF_024124365.1 Pseudonocardia sp. McavD-2-B | reverse complement strand
GGTCGGTCGCCAGTACCGGGTGCGCCCCGGCCCGGGCGGCCACCAGCGACGGCAGACCCAGCCCGCAGCCCAGCTCCAGCACCGAGCGTCCGGCCAGCAGGTCGGGACCGGCGTCGTCCAGCGCCGTCGCCAGCGCCCGCCCGGACGGCCACAGCCGCGCCCAGTGCGGCGGGTGCAGCTCCTCCACACCCTCGCCGACGGCGACCGGGTCGAACGCGACGGCCTCCGGGTCGGCGGGACGCAGCAGGTCCAGCGGCCCGCCCGGGAGCCCGACCCGCTCGTGCACCCCCGGGTCAGACACCGGCGCGGTGGGTGAACCGGCCGCCGACGAGCGTCGCCGCGACCGGCATGGCCCGCAGCGTCGCCGGGTCGCAGGAGGTCGGGTCGGCGTCGGTCAGCACGAGGTCGGCGGGCGCGCCCACGACGACCGCGGCGGCCGAGCCGTCGACCACCCCGAACGACGCACCCAGCGCGGTCGCCCGGTCGATCTCCTGCTCGGGGTGCCAGCGGTCCCGGTCGTCGGCGGTGCGGTGCACGGCCGCGGCGAGCGCGATCCACGGGTCCAGCGGCGCCACCGGGGCGTCGGAGCCGAGCGCGAGGCGGGCCCCGGCACGGTGCAGCGTCGCGAACGCGAACGCCCGGCCGGTGCGGCCCGCCCAGAGCCGGTCGGCGACGTCGCGGTCGTCGAGGGCGTGCTCGGGCTGCACGCTCGCGACCAGGCCGAGCCCGGCGAAGCGGGGCACGTCGTCGGCGGTGAGCAGCTGGGCGTGCTCGACCCGCCCGCGGGCGCCGGTCCCGGCGAACGCGTCGAGGACCAGGGTGTTGGCGTGGTCGCCGATGGCGTGCAGGGCCGCGGTGAGGCCGGCCGCGTGCGCCCGGGCCAGCAGCGGCCGCAGCTGTGCCGGCGGGACCAGCAGCAGCCCGCACGGGTGCTCGAGGGGATTCTCCGGCGGCGCGGGGTAGGGGTCGTAGCAGTAGGCGGTGCGGGTGTTGAGCGACCCGTCGGTGATCACCTTCAGCGGGCCCGCGGTGAGCAGGCCCCCGGTGCCCTCGACGACGTCGCCGCTGCGCAGCCCGGTGGCCAGGGCGTCGTCGAGGCGGTCGGGCCACACCGACGCCTCGACCCGCAGCCCGGTCGTGCCGCCGGCGATCCGGCGCCGCCAGTCCGGCAGCGACCACGGCGCCTCGAAGTCGACGACGCCGACCACCCCGCGCGCCGACGCCGCGGCGACGGCGTCGGCGACGAACCCGTCGAGGACCTCGGTCGGTGCGTCCTGGAGCGCGGGGGAGACGACGGCGAAGAACTCCGACTCCCGGATCCGGCCGGTCGGGTGCCCGCCGTGCCCGAAGCGGGCCAGCGCGGCGCCGTTGAGCCACCCCTGGTGCAGGTCCCCGGACACCAGCACGACCGGGGTGTCACCGGTGACCGGGTCGAGCAGCGAACGGTGCGCCTCGTCGGGCCACAGCGCGTCGCGGAACCCGAACCCGACCAGCACCTCACCGGCGGCGGGCGGTGCGGTCGCCATCCGGGCCGCGACGAGTGCCACGGCGTCGGCGGCCGAGCGGGCGCCGGACACGTCGAGCCTGCGGCGGGCCAGCGCCCACTGCGCCATGTGCACGTGGTGGTCCCACAGTCCGGGGAGCAGCGCCCGCCCGTCGCACCCGACGACCTCGGCGCCGCCCGGGTCGAGCCCGGCGCCCACGGCGCGCACCCGGCCCCCGGCCAGGAGCACGTCGACGGGGTCGCCCAGGCCGTCGCAGCCGGGCCGCAGCGGCCGCACCGACCGCAGCAGCACGGTGTCCGTCGCCACGGTGCCCGTCGCCACGGTGCCCGTCGGCACGCCGCTCATCCCTGGAACGGGCGGTCCCGCCCGGTCCAGCGGTCCTCGTCGCGGCGGTAGACCGGGATCGGCTTCTCGGCGACTCGGAAGGTGTAGCGCCCAGCCTCCTCGACGACCTCGCCGTCGGTGGCCAGCATGCTCGGCTCCAGCAGCTCGACGTCGAGGCTGGGCACCTCCCGCTGGTGGTAGACCCGGCTGTGCCCCAGGGCCCCCAGGATCAGCGCGAGGACGACCCGCAGCCGGGAGAACCGCACGTCGGCGCGCAGCCAGCGGACGTCGAGCAGGCCCGAGTCCAGCGTCGGACGCCAGGCGGGCACCGCGCCGCGCGGGTGGTACGGGCCGTTGCCCACGAACAGGAACCAGACCTTGTACCAGCGGTCCCCGAGCCGGACCGAGATCTTCTCCGAGCGCTGCAGCACCGTGATCAGTGCCGCGGCGAACGCCGGCCACTTGCCGTAGCGCGGCTGCCACTGCTCGCGCAGCCGCACCAGCTCCGGGTAGGAGCCGATCGAGGCGGTGTTGATGAAGTAGCGGGTGCGGGTGACCGAGACGTCCTCGGGGTCGTCCAGGCGGCCCGGATGGGCCTCGACCAGGGCCAGGTCGACCGCGACGGCCTCGCCGGCCTGGGTGGCGTCGACGGCCTCCTGGGTGTCGTAGACACCGACGTCGCGGGCGAAGTGGTTCAGGGTCCCGCCGGGCACGACGACCAGCGGCAGGCCGTGCCGGTCCGCGACCGCGGCGGCGGTGGCGACGGTGCCGTCCCCGCCCGCGACGCCGACCGCCTGCACCCAGGAGCCGAGCCGGTCCAGGGCGTCGGTCAGCATGTCCTCGACCTTCACCCCGTCACCGACGACGAGGTGGTGCGCGGCGGGCAGCCGCTCGCGGACCTCCTCGGACACGTCCTGGTCGGGCGGCCCGGAGAACGGGTTCGAGACGATGACCAGGCCCTCGCCCTGCGGCAGGACCGGGACGGAGTCGATCGGGCGGGCCCGGGCCTCGTCGCTGGGACGCACCGGCCACCAGCGGTTCGTCAGTTTCGCCACGCCGGTGCCGATCGCCGCCCCGACGAGCACGTCGGAGGTCCAGTGCACGCCCACGTGCACCCGCGACCAGCCCACCAGCGCCGCCAGCGGCACCACGACCGGTGCGGCCCGGCGGTTCTCCATCACCACCGCGGTCGCGAACGCCGCGGCCGAGGCGGCGTGCCCCGACGGGAACGACGACGACGACGGCGGGTCGGCCACCGTCCGGTAGACGGGCAGCTCCGCCGCGGCCGGCCGCCGGCGCGGCAGCAACGGCTTGAGCAGCGCGTTCGCGGTGAGGCTGGTCAGCGCGATGGAGGCGACCCCGCGCATCGCCGCCTTGCGCCCGGCGCCGCGGCGCACCGCCATCAGCGCCGCGATGGTGAACCACAGCACGCTGTGGTCGGCGGTGCGGGTGAGCCGGCGCAGCGAGGTGTCCACCCGGCTCGGCGGACGGCTCGCGATGTAGTCGGTCACCGCCCGGTCGGCCCGGGAGACCGAGTCCACCCCGCGGTCCAGACGACGGGACCTGCGGGCGACGCGTTCGAACCATCCACTCACAGTCGTGACAGTAGAGGGGGTCGGGCGCCTACCCTGAACGGCATGCAGCGTCGGATCTTCGGGGTCGAGACGGAGTTCGGTGTCACGTGCACCTTCCACGGGCAGCGCCGACTGTCCCCGGACGAGGTGGCGCGCTACCTCTTCCGCCGGGTGGTGTCGTGGGGCCGGTCCTCCAACGTCTTCCTCCGCAACGGTGCCCGTCTCTACCTCGACGTCGGGTCGCACCCCGAGTACGCCACCGCGGAGTGCGACTCGCTGACCCAGCTCGTGTCGCACGACAAGGCCGGTGAACGGATCCTCGAGGACCTGCTCGTCGACGCCGAGCGGCGCCTGGTCGACGAGGGCATCGGCGGGGACATCTACCTGTTCAAGAACAACACCGACTCCGCGGGGAACTCCTACGGCTGCCACGAGAACTACCTCGTCGCGCGGCAGGGCGAGTTCTCCCGGATCGCCGACGTGCTCCTGCCGTTCCTGGTCACCCGCCAGCTCATCTGCGGTGCCGGGAAGGTTCTGCAGACCCCGCGCGGCGCCGTGTACTGCCTGTCCCAGCGGGCCGAGCACATCTGGGAGGGCGTCTCCTCGGCGACGACCCGGTCCCGGCCGATCATCAACACCCGCGACGAGCCGCACGCCGACGCCGAGCGCTACCGGCGGCTGCACGTGATCGTCGGCGACTCGAACATGTCCGAGGTGACGACCCTGCTCAAGGTCGGGTCGGCCACCCTGGTGCTGGAGATGATCGAGGCCGGCGTCCAGTTCCGGGACTTCACCCTGGACAACCCGATCCGCGCGATCCGCGAGATCAGCCACGACCTCACCGGGCGCCGCCCGGTGCGGATGGCCGGCGGCCGGGAGGCCTCCGCGCTGGACATCCAGCGCGAGTACCACGCCCGCGCCGTGGAGTACCTGGAGGCGACCGGGCACCCGGACCCGGCGATGGCGCGCGTCGTCGAGCTGTGGGGCCGCACCCTCGACGCCGTCGAGTCCCAGGACCTGTCGAAGATCGACCGGGAGATCGACTGGGCGATCAAGCACCGGCTGGTGGAGCGCTACCGGGCCAAGCACGACCTGGAGCTGTCCAGCGCCCGCGTCGCCCAGCTGGACCTGGCCTACCACGACGTCCGCCGTGGTCGCGGCCTGTTCGACATGCTGCAGCGCAAGGCGCTGGTCGACCGGGTCACCGACGACGGCGAGATCGAGGCCGCCAAGGACACCCCGCCGCAGACGACCCGGGCGAAGCTGCGCGGGGACTTCATCGCCGCCGCGCAGGCCGCCGGGCGGGACTTCACCGTCGACTGGGTGCACCTGAAGCTGAACGACCAGGCCCAGCGCACCGTGCTGTGCAAGGACCCGTTCCGTGCCGTCGACGAGCGGGTGGACCGCCTGATCGCCTCGCTCTGACCGCGGCTCCGGGGTGGGTGGACACCCACCCCGGGGTACGGCTCAGTCGGGCTGGGCGATCCGACCGAACCGCGATTCCTCCGGATCGGCGAACACGTGCAGCCCGAACCGTGACGACAGCTCCCGGCAGACCGCGACGCCGCGCACCGAGTTCCCGTGCCGGTCCAGGCCGGGGGAGTACACCCCCAGCCCGAACCAGCTCGGCAGCACCCCCATGATCCCGCCGGACACCCCGCTCTTGGCCGGGATGCCGACGTCGTGCGCCCACTCGCCTGCGGCGTCGTACATCCCGCACATGCTCATCACACTGATCACCGTGCGCAGGTGCTCGCGGGGCAGCGCCCGTTCCCCGGTCAGCGGGTTGACCCCGCCGTGGGCCAGCGTGGCGCCCATCGTCGACAGCTCCGGTGCGGTGACCGTGATCGAGCAGGCGGCGAGGTAGACGTAGAGAGTGTCGTCGATGTCGCCGTGCAGCATGCCCAGGCTCCGCATGAGGTAGCTGAGCCCGAGGTTGCGGTCGTTGGAGACCAGCTGCTCGTCGAGGACCGCGCGGTCGATCTCCAGCGACGGGTTGCCGGTGTAGACCCGGTTGCGCTCCAGGAGCCGCTCGGCGCGCTCCTCCTTGGTGGCCCCCTTGACCATGTTCGCCGCGACCAGCGCCCCCGCGTTGATCATCGGGTTGAACGGGCGGTGGTGCGTCTCGTCGAAGGAGATGGAGTTGAACGGGTCCCCCGACGGCTCGACCCCGACCCGGCGCAGCGTCTCGGCCAGGCCGTTGTCCTCCAGCGCGAGCCCGTAGGTGAAGACCTTCGAGATCGAGTGCAGCGGGAAGCGGACGTCGCAGTCGCCGACCTGCCACTGCGTGCCGTCGACGTTCGTACCGGCCAGGCCGAACTCCTCGGCCCGGGCCTCCATCTCGGGCGGGTAGTAGCTGACGACCTCCTCGCCGGGCAGCAGGATCCCGCTGCCGGCGGTGCAGGTGCTGCGGAGGTCCTCGAACTGCTGCTGGACCAGTTCGCGTTCGGCCTGCGCGACCATCGGTGTCCCTTTCGTCGGGGGTGTCCGGTCGCACCGTAGCGAGCGCGCGGCTCAGGTGTGGCGCAGCGGCCAGGTCGCCCACACGACCGGAGCGTCACCCGGGCCGGCGCACACGGTCGCCCCACGGCCGTCGGACGTGGCGTCGGCGACGGTCTCCCCGGACGACGACCTGCCGCGGTGCGGTCCGAGCGCGTGCCCGACCCACGTGACGCCGTCGCGACGGGTGCACCACTCCCGGAACGTCCCGGCGACGACCGCCGCGACGGTGTGCTCGAGCTCGTCGGCGACCTGCGACCAGGTGTCGTCGCAGGCGTCGCACCCGCACGGCGGCAGGTGCGCGGACAGCAGGTGCCCGGCCCGGACGACGACGCCCGGGAAATCCGTCCACACCAGCGTCACCGTGGCCGCGTCCGGGTCGCGCGGGCGCAGCGTCGTCGCCCGGACCGCGCCCGGCTCGTCCCGGGCGGGGGCGTCCTCGTGCTCGACATCGACGTCGTAACGGGCGGCCAGGTGCGCGACGACGGCGTCGGCGACGGTGTGCAGCGGCCGGAACCGCTCGGAGTGGGTCACCACCGAGTAGCTGTCCTCCGGCGGGCCGTCCGGACCCCAGCGGCTCCCGTGCGGGACGACCGTGCCGGTGGCGTCGTGGAACACGGCGGCCGGCACGTCCGGTCGCCGGTAGGTGTCCATGCCCGGCAGGGTGCCGGACCCCGCGGGCCGGGCGCACCCGGAATCCCCGGGCCCGGCTCGGCGACGCCACGGGGGCGTCCGGTCACCGGACCTACGGCCCGGGCCGCCGCGGGGCCGGGATCCGGGCCGCGGGTCGCCACAGCCGCTCCCAGCCCATGTCCGCGAAGCAGGGACCCTGGGTGGCCTCGGAGAACTTGATGTCGTTGTGCCCGGCGTTCCACTCCAGTACGACGGGCCGCTCGTCGGCGTCGACGGTCAGGTCCCACCCGACGCAGCGCGCGAACGGCATCCCCCGGTGCAGCTGCAGCACCGCGGCGACGCACCCGTCGAAGCCCGGCACGGTGGTCCCCGTGAACCCCGCGCCGGAGTCGGGGTGGGCGTCGACGCGCGTCCAGCGCGGGGTCAGGCCGTGGTCGGCGAGCCGGCCGGTCGTGGTGTCCACGGCGACGCGCACGTGGCTGTCGGAGCGCACGTGGGTGTCGGCGGCGCGCCCGAACCGGAGGTAGGCGGCCCGGACCGAGGCGACGCCGTCGTCGGTCACGACGGTGGTGACCCGCATCGTCGCCACCGAGCCCGGGGTGAACCCCGCGAGCAGCGGGTGCTGGTCGACCCAGCTCTGGAACACCCCCGACGGCAGCCCGCCGAGCTGGTCGGGGTCGAACCCCGACCGGTGCAGCACCCGTACCCCGGCGCCCTGGATCGAGTCGTCGGACTTGAACACCGCCCGGTCGGAGCCGGCGAACAGCACCGACGCGAGCCCGGCGTGGTCGAGGTGGCGCAGGTCGCGGTCGTAGAGGCCGCCGTTGACCCAGTAGGCGACGTCGGCGAACAGGTCGGACTGCAGCAGCCGCCGCGACAGCGGCTTGAGCTTCGAGACCTCGCCGTAGGGCCCCTGCACCGCGGGGAGCACGACCCGGCCGTAGTAGTTGTCGGGGATCCAGCCCTCCCGGAACTCCCCGGCCACCGCGGCGTAGACCCGCAGCCAGGGGGCGTAGCCGCGCCAGCCCAGCACGTCGCCGGCCCAGGCGTCGCACGCCCGGGCCGTCGCCGGGGCGGACGGACCGCGCTCGGCCTCGATCGCGGCGAGGAGCGCCGCAGCCTCCCCGCGGTGGCGGCGGTGGAACCGGAAGGCCCCGGCCCGGCGCAGCGCCCGGTCCGCGACGACGTCCAACGTGGCCATGCGTGCCCTGCTCCCGGTGTCGACGACGATGTCCCGCAGAGGACTCGTCCGCCGCGCCGGATCGTTAGAGCCCGTCGGGCAGCCAGCCGTCGCCGGAGGGGTACATCTCGGTCGCCTCCTCCCGCCGGCCCGGGCGCACGATCCGGCCCAGCCGCGACTCCGACGGGTCGGCGAACACGTGCAGCCCGAACCGGTCGGACAGCTCCCGGCACACCGCGATCCCGCGCACCGAGTTGCCGTGCCGGTCCAGCCCGGGGGAGTAGACGCCGACCCCGATCGCGTCCGGGATCGCCGCCAGAATCGCCCCGGACACGCTCGACTTGGCCGGGATGCCGACCTCGTAGGCCCACTGCCCGGCGGCGTCGTACATGCCGCACATGCTCATCACGCTGAGCACGTCACGGGTGTAGCTTCGCGGCAGCGCAGGCACCCCGGTGAACGGGTTCGCCCCGCCCCGGGCCAGGGTCGCCGCCATCGTCGACAGCTCCGCGGCGGTGACGGTCACCGAGCAGGCCGCCAGGTAGACGTACAGGTTGTCCTCGATGTTGCCGTGCAGCATCCCCAGGCTGCGCATCAGGTAGGACAGCGCGACGTTGCGGTCGTTGGAGACCAGTTGCTCGGCGAGGATGTCCTCGTCGACGGCCAGGTCGGGGTTGCCCGCGTAGATCCGCAGCCGGGTCAGCAGCCGCTCGACCTTCTCCTCCTTGGTGGCGCCGTGCACCAGGTTCACCGCGACCAGCGCCCCCGCGTTGATCATCGGGTTGAACGGGCGGTGGTTGACCTCGTCGAAGCTGATCGAGTTGAACGGGTCGCCGGAGGGCTCGACCCCGACCCGCAGCAGGACCTCCTCGCGGCCGTTGTCCTCCAGCGCCAGGCCGTAGGTGAACACCTTGGAGATCGAGTGCAACGGGAAGCGGACCCCGGCGTCGCCGACCTCCCACTGGGTGCCCTCGATGTCGGTGGCGGCCAGCCCGAACAGCTGCGCCTGCCCGGCCATCGACGGCGGGTAGTACGCGACGACCCGCCCGTCGGGCACCCCGCCGGGGCTCCCGACCGCCCGGTGCAGCTCCTCGAGCTGCCGCTGCACGATCGCGCGCTCGGCCTGCTGCTCCATCGGCGCCCCTCCTCGCGGACCGGTCCGTCCGGTGCGGAGCGCAAACTAGATCACCGGTGCCGGATCACTCGATCCCGGGCATGATCCGGCGGCGCAGCTCGGCCAGCTCGTCCTGTACCTCCGGGTCGGCCGGGCCCGCCTTCTCCGGCGCCGGGGCGATCCCCATCGACCGCAGCAGCCCGGTCGCGGCCGCGGCCGGGTCCCCGGTCTCCCCGAGCACCGGGTGCAGACCCTGGTCGGCCAGGTGGTGGAACACCAGGTTCACCACGGTCCACGGGTTGAATGTCTCCTGCTCACCGGACATGCGCCACCTCCACGTGCCGGTGCGGCCGCGGCGCCGCACCCGGGGTCGAGCCTTTTCCGTACGCGCGTCGCCGTCAACGACCCTGTCGCAGGATGAGACACCCCGGCGCGGTCCCGGGTGCCCGCGGCCCGGGGCGCCCGATCCGTCCCGTCCGGCCTGGCTACGATGCCCGTCGTGTCCTCCGCCCGCGCCGAGCGACTGGTCAACCTGGTGCTCTGCCTGATGTCGACGCGCCAGTACCTGTCCGCGGAGCGGATCCGGTCGATCGTCCCCGGCTACGCCGACGGCGCCGGCGACGAGGCGTTCTTCCGGATGTTCGAGCGGGACAAGGCCGAGCTGCGCGAGCTGGGCGTGCCCCTGGAGACCGGCCACAACTCGGTGTTCGACACCGTCGAGGGCTACCGGATCGCCCGGGCCGACTACGAGCTCGGCGAGATCCACCTCGACCCGGACGAGGCGACCGTCGTCGCGCTGGCCGGGAACCTGTGGGACTCCCCGGAGCTGGCCGGCGCCGCGCACGGGGCGCTGGTGAAGCTGCGCGCCGCGGGCGTCGAGGTCGCCGAGACCCCGGCCGCGGCG
>NZ_JAMXSG010000022.1:0-34994 GCF_024124365.1 Pseudonocardia sp. McavD-2-B | reverse complement strand
CGCCGACCGGCCCGGTGCCCCGGCTGCCCGCCCCGCGTCGCCCCCGCGCGGACGGCGACGAGCCCGTCGGCACGGTCTACCGGCCGCCCGCGGTGTCCGCCCGGCCCCCGGTCGACCTCGACAACGGCCTGCTCGGCTTCTCGCGGCTGACCCGCGGCCGGGTCGGGGCCCGGGTGTTCACGATCGTCTTCGTCCTGATCTACCTGGTGATCCTCGTCCAGACGCTGTCCACCATCGTCTGAGGCAGCGCGTCCGCTGTCGGTCGCCCGGTCTAGCCTGAAGATCCGCACGCCGTGCCGGGTGAGGAGGAGGTGAGCCGCGATCACGACCCCGTCGTCGACGTCGCACCGCCTGACGTCGGTCCTCGCGATCCCCGCCTTCCGCAGGCTCTGGTCGGTCACCGCGGTCACCGCGACCGGCGAGTGGCTGGCGCTGCTGGCGCTCACGTCGCTGGCCACCCACCTCACCGCGGGCGCCGGGTTCACCGCGCAGAGCTTCGCGCTCGGGGGCGTCGTCGCCACCAAACTGGTGCCGTCGCTGCTGTTCGGGCCGCTCGCCGGGGTGCTCGCCGACCGCTTCGACCGGCGCAAGGTCATGGTGACCTGTGACCTCACGAAGTTCGTGCTGCTGCTGTCGATCCCGTTCGTCGGGCAGCTGTGGTGGCTGCTGGTCGTGACCCTGCTCCTCGAGCTGTGCACCATGTTCTGGATCCCGGCGAAGGACGCGGCGGTCCCGAACCTGCTGCGCAGCCCGGCCCAGATGGAGAGTGCGGCGCAGCTGAGCCTGCTGGTGACCTACGGCGTCGCCGTCGTCGGGGGTGCGGGGCTCTTCGCGCTGGTCAGCAAGGTCGGCCCGCTGTTCGGCGCGGACCAGGCGACCACCGTCTACGCGGCGCTGTGCGTCAACGGGTTCGCGTTCCTGGTCTCGGCGCTGGTCGTGTACTTCGCGATCCCGGAGATCTCCGGCCGGGCCACCGAGGCCGAGCGGCGGCACGCCCCGCCGTCGATGCTGTTCCTGCTGCGCGACGGCTACACCTTCGTCGTCCGCACCCCCCTCGTGCGCGGGCTGGTCGTCGGGATCATCGGCGCGTTCACCGCGGGCGGCGCCGTGATCGCGACGGCCAAGCTCTACGCGTCGAGCCTCGGCGGCGGGGATGCGGCGTACTCGATCCTGTTCGCGTCGGTGTTCGCCGGTCTCGCCGCGGGCATGGCCGTCGGTCCGGTGCTGGCCCGGCGGGTGCCGCACCGGCGGCTGTTCGGCAGCGCGATCATCGGGGCCGGGGGGTCGTTGGTCGTCGTGGCGGTGGCGGTGCACCTGTTCATGGCGATCGCCGCGGTGCTGTGCGTGGGTGCGTTCGCCGGGGTCGCGTTCCTGACCGGGCTCACGGTCATCGGCACCGAGGTCGCCGACGGGATCCGTGGTCGGGTCAACGCGTTCGTCCAGTCCCTGGTGCGGCTGGTGCTGCTGGGGGCGATGTCGGTGGTGCCGATCGTCGTCGGCGTCGTGGCGACGCGGACGGTGACCGTCGGCGACACCGCGCTGCTGGTCGACGGCACGCGGTTCGTCCTCGCCGGGGGCGGCATCCTGGCGGCGGTGGTCGGCGTCGTCGCACGCCGGCAGATGACGGAGGAGGGGGCGTCGTGAGCGTGTGGGACGACGTGGTGGGCCAGCCCGCCGCCGTCGCCGAGCTGGACGGGGCGGCGTCGGACCCGACGGCGATGACCCACGCCTGGCTGTTCACCGGTCCGCCCGGCTCCGGCCGGTCGAACGCCGCACGCGCCTTCGCGGCCGCCCTGCAGTGCCGCTACCACGGCTGCGGCGAGTGCACGGCCTGCCGGACCGTCATGGCCGGCACCCACTCCGACGTCCGCGAGATCGTCCCCGAGGGGCTGTCCATCTCGGTCGCCGAGATGCGCTCGCTCGTCCAGCTCGCCGCCCGGAAGCCCGCCACCGGGACCTGGCAGATCGTGATCATCGCCGACGCCGACCGGCTCACCGAGGGCGCGTCGAACGCGCTGCTCAAGGCGGTCGAGGAGCCGGCGCCCGAGACGGTGTTCCTGCTGTGCGCGCCGTCGGACCACCCCGACGACGTGCCCGTCACCATCCGGTCGCGCTGCCGGATGGTGCACCTGCGCAGTCCGGCGCCCGAGGCCGTCGCCGGGGTGCTGCGCGACCGCGACGGCATCGACCCGGACCAGGCGCAGTGGGCGGCGTCGGTGTGCGGCGGCCACGTCGGCCGCGCACGGCGCCTCGCCCGCGACCCGCAGGCCCGCGCCCGGCGCGAGGAGATCCTCGGCGTGCCCACGAAGCTCCGCCGCCTCGGCGACGCGTTCTTCCACGCCGACGTGCTGATCCGCGCGGCCGAAGCCGAGGCCGACGAGCTGCGGTCCTCCCGCGACGAGTCCGAGCGCGAGGAGCTGGCCGTCGCGATGGGCGCCGGCGGCACGGGCAAGGGTGCCGCGTCGGCGGCCCGCTCGGCGAAGGCGGCCGAGCGGGACCTGGAGAAGCGCCAGAAGAGCCGGGCCACCCGGACCCAGCGGGACGCGCTCGACCGCGCCCTGGTCGACCTCGCCGGCTTCTACCGGGACGCGATCGTCGCCGCGACCGGCGCGACGGTGCCGCTGACCAACCCGGACCGCGACCGCGAGATCCGGGTGGCCGCCGCCGAGTGGGGCCCGGAGTCGAGCCTGCGTCGCCTGGAGGCGGTGCTCGCCTGCCGCGACGCGCTGGAGCAGAACGTGAAGCCGCGGATCGCCGTCGAGGCCATGATGACGGCCCTGCACCGTGGATGACCGGCCGCTGATCCTCACGGCCCTGCTCGACGACGCCACGCAGGCCCGGTTCGACGACCTGCGCGAACGGCACTTCCCGGCCGGGCGCAACCACCTCGCCGCGCACCTGACCCTGTTCCACGCCCTGCCCGGCGACGCCGCCGCCGAGCTCGCCACCGACCTCACCGCCGCGACCGACCGCGCCCCGATGACCGCCCTCGTCACCGGCCTGCGGCTCCTCGGCCGCGGGGTCGCGTTCACCCTCGACTGCCCCGAGCTGACCGCGCTGCGCCGCGGCGTCGCCGAGCGGTGGCGGCCGCGCCTCACCCGGCAGGACGCCGGGAAGGCCGACCTGCACGTGACCGTCCAGAACAAGGTCACCCCGGCCGTGGCCCGGGCGCTGCACGACGACCTGGCCGCCGGGTTCGCCCCGTGGGACGCCGGCGTCCCCGGCCTCGCGCTCTGGCGCTACGACGGCGGGCCGTGGGAGCCGGGGCCGCGTTTCCCCTTCTCCGGGTGACCGGTGGGGGCTTGTGAGGGGGCGGGAGCGCGGTCGCTACACTTGCTTCGCACCACGCCGCCTTAGCTCAGTCGGTTAGAGCGACGCACTCGTAATGCGTAGGTCTGGGGTTCGACTCCCCAAGGCGGCTCTGTTCACACAGCGCACCGGCCTCATCTACAGGCTGTCGGAATACCCGTGAAGGGCGTTGCGGCACGGCACGAGGTTCCACGACGGCCAGCCCCCGTCGAGATCGCGGACGATCACGTTGAGCCGGTCCCGCCACGGGGCGAGGTAGGCGACCGAGGTGCCGTCCGGTGAGATCCGCGCGCCGATGCGGGCGGGTGGTGCGGACACCGTGCAGTCGAATCCGTGTCGTCGCGGCCGGGTCGAGTCGACCCGGTGTGAGGTTCGACCGGCCGCCGGCCGGCACCGGTCGACCGGCGGCCGTACCGGAGCCGGGTCAGACCCGATTCGCCCCACCGTCGGCGTAGAGCTCGTCGACGACGGCGCGGTGGCTCCGCTCGACTGCCGCACGCCGCAGTTTGAGCGTCGGGGTGAGCTCGCCGGAGTCACCGGTCCAGGCGCGCGGCAGGACGGCGTGGGCCCGGACCCGCTCGGCCTTGCCGAGCTTCCGGTTCGCGGTGTCGAGCTCCGCCTCGAGCAGCGTACGGGTCCGTGGGTCGGCGACGACCTGCTCGGGAGCACCGTGCAGCCCGTGGAGGGCGAGCTCGGTGAAATCGGGCACGACGAGGGCGACGAGGAAGGGCCGTCCGTCGCCGACGACGAGGACCTGGTCGACCAGGGACGACTCCGCGAGGATGTCCTCGATCCGGCTGGGCGAGATGTTCTCCCCGCCCGCGGTGACGATGAGGTCCTTCTTGCGGCCCGTGACCCTGAGGAACCCGCCCCGCCACTCCCCGAGGTCCCCGGTCCGGAACCATCCGTCGACGAACGAGTCCGCCGTGGCCTGCGGATCGCCGCGGTAGCCGCGGGCGAGATGGGGTCCGTGCACGAGGATCTCGCCGTCGTCGTCGATCCGGACGGCGGTGCCGGGGAGCGGGCGGCCGACCGTCCCGGCCCGGTCCCGGTAGGCGTCGCCCGGCCCGGTGTAGGTCGCGACGGCGGTGGTCTCGCTCAGACCCCAGAGGTCGTGCAGGGGGAGTCCGACCGAGGCGAAGAACTCGTGGGTCGAGGCCGGTAGCGGCGCCGACCCCGTGATCAGCCACTGCGCGCCGTCGAGCCCGAACCGGGGGGCCAGCTGCTCCTGGCCGGCGCCGTCGCGGAGCAGGTCGCGCATCTGCCGTTCGATGCGCTGCCAGATCCGGGGCACCGAGGTGAACAGCCGCGGCCGGACCTGCCGGAGGACGTCGAACAGCGTGGCCGGGTCGGCCACGGTCGTCACGCTCGTGCCGCCGACCAGCGCGGCGTAATGGCCGATCACCCGGTCGACGATGTGCGCGTGGGGGAGGTAGGAGACCGTCGCGCCGCCCTCCAGCCCGACGACGGAGTCCAGGGCGCGGAGCTGGAAGACGATCGCTGCGTGGGTGAGCTCCACGCCCTTGGGCCTCCCGGTCGTCCCCGAGGTGAAGATCAGGGTCGCGACGTCGTCCGGATCCGGCTCGTGGGGGACGAACGCGGGATCGGCCGGCAGCCGGTCCAGCTCGTCGACGGTGACGACCGGGACACCGGCCGGGACGTGGCCCGCCCGCAGCAGGTCGGGATCGGCGACCAGCAGCCGGGCGCCCGCCCGGGCGACGAGCTCGGCGGACTCCGGAGGGGGTGCGGTGACGTACAGGGAGAACGGTGTCGCGCCGGCCATCAGCGCCGCGAGGTCGCTGAGCTGCCACTCCGGCCGGTTCCCGACCAGGAGCGCGACGGTGTCGCCCGGGCGGACCCCGAGCGCACTGAACGCGGACGCGAGCCGGACCGCCCGCCCGGCGTACTCGCGCCGGGTCCAGTGCACCGCGCCGTCGCCCGAGCGGAGTGCGACGGCGTCCGGATCGGCGGTCACGTGGGCGTCGAAGGCGGAGAGCAGGGTGTCCGGCATCCACCGGACGCTAGGTACGCCGGGATCGTCCGCCCAGATGCCCGGCCACCACCGCACGGTGGTGCCCGGCACCATGGCCGGCTCCCGGTGTCGCCCCCAGCCTGGGGAGGTGCCTCATTCCGTCGTTCTCGCCCAGCGGCCCCACGGCCGGATCCGGAGCTCCGACTTCGCGCAGGTCGACGTCGACCGACGGCCCTGTCCCGAGGGCGGGGTCCGGGCACGGACCCGCCACCTCAGCATCGACCCGGCCATCCGCGGCTGGCTCGACGACCGTCCGAGCTACCTCCCGCCGGTCGGGGTGGGCGAGGTCGTCCGCTCGCTCGGTATCGCCGTGGTCGAGGAGTCCCGGCACCCGGACCTCGCTCCGGGGGACGTGCTCCGTGGGTTCACCGGCTGGCAGGAGGAGGTGCTGATCGAGGACCCGCAGCGGTGGGACCGGCTCCCCGACGCCTCGACCGCACGGCTGGGCGTCCTCGGTATGACGGGCCTGACGGCGTGGGTGGGCATGGGGGACATCTGCGCGCCGCGTGCGGGGGAGACGGTGTTCGTGTCCGCCGCCGCCGGCGCGGTCGGTTCGACCGCGGTCCAGCTGGCCCGGCTCGCAGGGGCGCGCGTCGTCGCGAGTGCGGGCGGCCCGCGCAAGTGCGCGCTGCTCACCGGCACCCTCGGTGTCGACGCGGTCGTCGACCACCGGGCCGACGACTGGGCGGACCAGCTCCGCGACGCGACCCCGGACGGGGTGGACGCGGTGTTCGAGAACGTCGGCGGACCGCTGATGGAGGCCGTCCTGGACCGGATGAACAACGGGGGCCGGATGGCGCTGTGCGGCCTGATCGCCGGGTACAACGACGTCGTCCGGCCCCCGGGGCCGCGGAACTTCGGCCTGCTGGTGACCAAGCGCATCCGGGCCGAGGGGTTCATCGTGGTCGATCACGCCGACCGTGCGGCGCAGTGCGAGGCCGAGCTCGGAGCGCAGGTCGAGGCGGGCAGGCTGCGTGCGTTCGAGACGGTGGTGGAGGGCTTCGACAACGTCGTCGGGACGTTCGTCGACTCCTTCGGCGGCGACCACGTGGGGAAACTGGTGGTCAGCCTCGGGTGAGGGGCGCGAGCTCGACCGCGACCCGCAGCACCGCGGACCTCGGATCCACCGGCACCGGGAGCAGCGCCGCGACCCGTTCGAGCCGCTTCACGACGGTGTTGGGGTGCACGGTGAGCCTGCGGGCCGTGCGGGTCGGGCTGCCCAGCTCGGCCAGCCAGATCCGCAGGGTCTGCAGGAGCTCGGTGTGGGCGGGGTCGGCGAGAGGGCCGAGCAGGGCTCCCGCCCAGGGCGCGGCGAGATCGGGGTCACCGTCGGCCAGGGCCAGCACCACGACGTCGTCGAACCGGACCAGCGGGCCGTCGACCCGGTGCGTGGCGAGCCGGTGTGCCTGCGCCGCCTCCCGGTGCGAGGCACGGAACCCGGCGATCCCCCGGTGCAGGCTGCCGAGGGCCAGCCGTAGTCCCGACGTGCCGGACGTCCAGTCCTCGACCTCGCCACCGGAGAACCAGCCGTGGACGGCCGTGGGGCCGTCCGGGACCGCGACGAGCTGACGGGGACGGGCGAGGGCGCGCAGCCGGGCGACCGCACTGTCGAGCTCGGCGGAGGTGGCGTGCGGACCCCAGATCACGAAGGCGGTGTGGGTGTCCGCGAAGCGGTAGCCCAGGCGCGCCTCGGCCGCTCCGGCCTCCGCGGTTCCCGCGAGCACGTCGGCGAGCACCGCCCGGAGGTCGGAGGCGTCGCGCTGACGCAGGAGCTCGCGCTCCTGGACGTAGGCCGCGGTCGCGGAGGCGCAGGCGGTGCGCAGGTAGCGGAAGAGCTGGTCCAGCACGGTCTCGAGGGCGTCGGCCCTGCGGGCGTCGGGCACGGCGGTCTCGCGCAGGTGCGCCGCGAAGGTCGCGACGATCACGTCCGCGGCGGCGTCGTAGGCGAGGACCAGGTCGGCCAGGTCGGTCCCGGCCCTGGCCCGGCGGCGGGCCCAGCGTTCCGCAGGCCGGCCCAGCTGTATCCGCACCCCTGGCGTCGCCGACCGTGCCGCATCCCGCAGCAGCGGTACGTGGGAGTCCAGGGCCTCGCGGAGCAGACGACGGTCCGTGTCGTCGAGCGCCACCGCGGGGGTGGCGGCGACGACGGCGTCGTACATGTCCTCGACGATGCGGGCGGTGCACTGGTCGAGCCAGGTGACGAACTCCGCGGCGGGTGGGTGCGACGGCGTCGTCGGCCCGGCTCCGGTCCCGGAGCTCGGCATGGGCGCATCGTAGGGCCGTCCGCGGCCCGCCCGGGTGTGCCGGGACCACACCGGGCGGTGTGCGCCGGACGGGTCGCGGGGGTCCGGCGGCGCCCCCCACGCTCGACCCATGACCGACACCACCGCGCTCAGCGACGAGAGCGGACGCGCGCAGGAGCCGCTGCGGCTCGCCGTCACGCTCGACGACCCGTTCATGTGGAGAGGCGCCGGCTTCCCTGCCGGCTACGACCCCGACGTCGTGCTCGGCCGGCTGTGCGACGCGTTCGAGCGGTACCGGGTCCCGGAGGTGTACGCGTTCACCTCCACCGCGCCGGTCGAGGACCACCCGCACTGGCTCTCGGCGCTCGACCGCTGGACCGCACGCGGCCACCACGTCGCGGCGCACACCCACTCGCACGCCAGTCTCAACTGGACCGACGTCCCGTCCTACGTCGCCGATCTCGACCGCAACCTCGAGCTGCTCGAACCGTGGCTGGCGAAGGCTCCCACCCGGTACTTCCGCTACGCCTTCGACATGTGGGGCGACACGCGGGACAAGACCGACCGGGTGCAGACCCACCTCGCCCGTCGTGGCCTCCTGCCCGCACCGATCACCCACTGGTTCTACGACGTGCAGTTCCTCGTGGCCTACCTGCGCACCCTGAGCACCGGCGACACCGAGGCCGCGGCCTGGGTGCGACGCCGGTTCGCCGAGACGGCGGTCGACGCGCTCCGCAACCAGGCCGCCGCGGCCCGGGAAGTGTTCGGCAGGCAGCCGCCCCACATCGCGCTCATCCACGGCACCCCGATCGCCGCCGACGCCTACGCCGAGGTGCTGGCCGCGTACGCGGCCGCCGGCGTCCAGTTCGTCACGCTGGAGGAGGCGATGAGCGACCCGGCGAACCAGATCGTGCCCCCGACGGTGACCCGGTACTTCCGCAACTCCACGCAGAAGTGGGCCGAGCACGCGGGGATCGGCGTCGCCGACACGCCGCCACGCATCCTGAACGACGTGCAGCGCTGCTGCCCGGTCGAGGGGATGACCGAGTCCGACCTGCTCGGCCCGGCCCTCGTCGCCGCGGCCCTGGCCGTCGGCTCCGAGCCGGTGGCGACCGACCTGGACTGGAACCCGGCGGCGGACGCATGACGGACCTGTTCGACGTCACCGGCCGGACGGTCGTCGTCACCGGCGGGACCCGGGGCATCGGTGCGATGGTCGCCGAGGGTCTGCTCGACGCCGGGGCCCGGGTCCTGGTGACCTCCCGCAAGGCCGACGCGTGCCGGGCGGCGGGTGAACGGCTCGGCTGCCCCGCGGTGCCCGCGGACGTGAGCACGCCCGAGGGGATCGCCGCCGTGCGCGACGGCGTGGACACGGAGTTCGGCGGGTCCCTCGACGTGCTGGTCAACAACGCGGGCGTGACCTGGGGCGCCCCGCTCGACACCTTTCCCCGCAAGGGATGGGACCGCGTGCTGAGCACCAACGTCGTCGGCCTGTTCGAGCTCACCACGGCGCTGCTGCCGGCGCTGCGCCGCGCGGCGAGCGCCGAGCACCCGGCACGGGTGGTGAACATCGGGTCGGTCGACGGGCTGCGGGTACCGATGTTCGAGAACTACTCATACTCGGCGAGCAAGGCCGCGGTGCACATGATGACCCGCCACCTCGCCGCCGTCCTCGCGCCGGATCGGGTGCTCGTCAACGCGGTCGCACCGGGTGCGTTCCCGAGTGACATGACGGCCGCGGCGCTCGCGTCGGATTCCGGCCGGGCGCTGCTGGAGAAGGCCGTTCCGCTCCGGCGGCTCGGCACCGCGGACGACATCGTCGGCGCCATCCGCTACCTCGCCTCGCCCGCCGGGTCGTACGTCACCGGCGTCGTCCTGCCGGTGGACGGTGGGATCGCGGGGTGCAGCGCCTGACAGCGGCACCGACGAAGCGAGTCCACGGGGGTGACCGGTCCGGCGTGCGCGGCGGCCTGACGGCACGGATCAGCACACGGGGACGGGGCGCCGGGCCCTGGCCAGCTCCACGATGTCGCCGCGGCCCGGTCGCGCGGCCCACCGGCCGCGGACGGTGAGGCAGTGGCGCGCCGCCCGGTCCCGCAGGGCCTGCCCGTACGAGCCGGCCCGGCCCGCACCCGAGGTCCGGGGTCGGTCCGGTGCACCGCCGCACCACGTCGATGTCCGTGGGGCCGGGGCCGGCCCGCCAGCGCGCCGGATCGAGCAGCTGCAGCGACCCGGTGGGGTGGTGGACCTCGAAGGCCTCCCCGCTCAGCAGGTCGTCGACGAGGGTTGCCCGCGGTGCGGGGCGCATCACCGGTCCCCGGTCAGCGCGGCGTGTGCCGAGCGGAGGACGTAGACCAGGGCGGACGTGCCGGCGAACACGGCGACCAGCAGGAACCAGGCCGTGGCATAGGGCTGCTGGTCGAAGCCCGTCGCCGCCAGATGGGTCTCCTCGCCCTGGCGGACGATGCCGGGGAGGAAGACGAGCAACGTGAGCCCGGACGCCAGGAGCGGCAACCGGACGTGGTTGACGAGCGGGATCCGTCCGTGGCGGTGCAGCCGTCCGGAGACGGTGGTCAGTGCGCGGTCCACTGCGGAGTAGAGCGGGAACAGGACGACGTCGTGCACGAGGGCCACCCCGACGAACCAGACGAGGATGCGGAGCGCGGAGGGGTCGTCGAGCAGCAGCAGCGCTGCGTAGCCGGCCACGGCGAAGCCTGCGACGAGGAGGAGCAGGTGTCCCGGCCCGGCACCGTAGACGCTCGTGAAGCGCGTCATCACGCCTCCCGGAAGTCGATGGAGCGGACCCATTTCGTGCAGTGCACGCCAGGGGTGGAGGGGGTGATGATCCGAGCGGGGAAGCCGTGGTCGAGCGACAGGTCGTGGCCGTCCACCCGCAGGGCCAGCAGGCTGTCGGGATGGAGCACCCGGGCCCCCGGCACCGCCGCCCGGCCGAACCCGCCCGGGTCGAAGGAGGTCACCACCGCCGACGCCGGGGTGGGGACGCCCGCCAGCGCGGCCAGGTCCCGCAGCCGCACCCCGGTCCACGTGCGCACGGCCGACCAGCCCTCCACGCACGCCAGCGGCAGGGTCGCGGTGTGCAGCGGCAGCTCCGCACCGCCGTCGAGGAGCCGGGCCCGGTCGAGGACGAACGGTGCCGGGCCGCCGACGAGCTCCAGACGCCAGACCTCCGGGTCGACGGCGGACCGGTCGATCCCCGCCGCGGCCGCGGTCCGGTTGATCGGGAAGTCGTTGCCGGGAGGGCCGTCCGGCACCCGTCCCCGCGGCAGCAGGAACGCGAGCGGACGCAGCGGCTCCACGGTCTGCCCGACCGTGAGCGCGGCGATCAGCAGTGAGCCGCCGCCCACCACGGCCAGGGCGCCCCGCCGGCTCATGGTCGGTGCGGCCGGTCGTTCCGCGACGAGATCGCCGCCGGTCTCCTCCGGACGTGTCCGGGACAGCGGTGTGCGCAGCTCGGCCCGCAGCGACCGGGACCGCAGGGCGCGGACCGCCGCGGGGAGCTTCAGGACGACATGGACGGCGAAGGCCGCCATGAACACCCAGGCGCCCAGGTAGTGCGCGGTGTAGAAGCTGAAGCCGAACACGTAGTCGTACTGGATGTTGAGAACACCGGTGACGATCTCGAACAGGATGCTCCCCACCAGCAGCGGTAGCGACAGCCGCTCCAGCAGGTGGGCGACGCTGCGGACCGGCGGGAACACGAACAGGGCCGGCAGGACCGACCACAGCTTCGCCAGCACGACCGGGATCAGGACGAGTCCGAGTCCGACATGGACGCCCTGGGTGAGCCGGAACAGCCACGGCGGGTCCGACGGGAACACGATGTCGGGTGGGCGCAGCAGCCCGACGTCGCCCGGAATCTGTTGGCCGGGGCCGTAGGCGACGTAGTCGAGCAGCCCCGTCACCGCGACGACCGGAAGCCCCACCAGCAGCACCACACCGAGGACGGCGGTGAGCCACGGACCCCGGATGGGGCTGCGGAAGCGGGGACCCGGTGGACGGGCCCCTCGGGGCGGTGGGGCGGTGCCCGTCTCGGTCATACCGGCTCCTTCGTCGTGGACGGAGCCGAACGTAGGGAGCGGATGCCCGGGGGTGGGGGCTTCGCCGGGGTCCGTAAGAAACCCCTAACAACTGGCCGCCGGGCAGTTCTTACCGATCGGTGACGGATCCCCCGGGATCACCGCGCGACGGCCTAGGGTCACCGTGGTGGCTGCCGCGCGGGTCCTGCTCGTGGAGGACGACGAGAACGTCCGGGAGGTCGTCCGGCGCTACCTCGGCGACGGTGGGCACGAGGTGCTCGAGGCCGCGGACGGTGTGACCGGTCTGCGGACGGCGCTGGAGCGGGCGCCCGATGTGGTCGTCCTCGACCTCATGCTGCCCGGCCGGCACGGCCTGTCGGTCTGCCGGGAGCTGAAGGCGCAGCGGCCGGACCTTCCGGTCGTGCTGCTCACCGCGCTCGGCGAGGAGCACGACCGCGTCCGCGGGCTCGAGCTCGGCGCCGACGACTACGTCACCAAGCCGTTCAGTCCGCGCGAGCTGACCCTGCGGGTCGCCTCCGTGCTCCGCAGGGCCGCCCCGGCGGTGGGCTCCGGCATCCTCGTCGACGGCGACCTGCACCTGGACCGCGGTGCCCGCCGGGCCGTCCTCGCCGGTGCACCGTTGAGCCTGACCGGCCGCGAGTACGACCTGCTCGAGTACCTGCTGCTGCATCCGGGCCGGGCCTTCACCCGGCCCGAGCTGCTGGCCGGTGTCTGGGGATGGGAGTTCGGTGACCAGTCCACGGTCACCGTCCACGTGCGACGGCTCCGGGAGAAGGTCGAACGCGACCCGACCCGTCCCCGTCGGATCGCCACGGTCTGGGGCGTCGGCTATCGCTACGACCGGACGGCGTCACCGTGCTGAGCGAGGTCCTGCTGGCCGCGCTGCCCGCCGTCCTCATCACGCTGGCGGTGACCGGGCTCGGTGTGGCGCTGCTGCAGCGGCTCCGGCGCCGTTCCCTGTCCGCGGCGACGACGGCGCTGGTGATCCTGCCCCTGGTCGCCGCGTTCTCCGGCGTCCTCGTCGTGTCCGGGTTCATGTACACGCCCCAGCTGCTGGGGACCCTCGTCGCCTGTCTGGTCGCCGCGGTCGTGACCGTGCCCGCCGCTCTGCTGCTGGGCCGCACCCTGGCCCGCGAGGCGTTGTGGCAGCACGAGGCGCGCGCCGCCGAGCGACAGGCCGAGCAGTCCCGCCGGGACCTGGTGGCCGGGATGAGCCACGACCTCCGCTCGCCGCTGGCCGGGGTCCGCGCGATGACCGACGCCGTGCTCGACCAGGTGGTCAGCGACCCGGCCGAGGTCCGTGAGTACGTCAGCCGGATCCGCCACGAGACCCTGCGGATGTCGGGCATGGTCGACGACCTGTTCCAGCTCTCGCGGGCCACCTCCGGAACCCTGCAGCTCAACCTGCAACGTGTGTCCCTGGCCGAGGTGGCCTCCGAGGCCGTCGCCGCCGGGGCGGAGGTCGCGCGGGCCGCCGGGGTCACTGTGGACGCCGACCGGCCCGGGGACTGGCCACACGCCCTGGGCAGCGAGACCGACCTGCTCCGGGTCCTGGGCAACCTGCTCGGCAACGCCGTCCGGCACACCCCGGCCGGCGGCTCCGTCCTGCTCACCGCAGGTGCGGCGGAGGGTACGGTGTGGATCCGTGTCGAGGACGGCTGCGGCGGCATCCCCGACGCCGAGCTCCCCCGCATCTTCGAGGTCGGGTTCCGCGGGACCGGCGCCCGCACGCCCACCGATCGGGCCGGAGCGGGACTGGGCCTCGCGGTCGCCCGTGGCCTCGTGCACGCCCAGGGCGGCAGCCTCTCGATCGCCAACCACGGGCCCGGGTGCCGGGCGGAGATCCGGCTGTCGCCGCCCGACGCGACCGGTGCGCGACCGCAGGCGCCGGCTCACGCGGGCGACCTCACCGAGGCCCTCCCCCGACGACGGGGCCCGGACGTGTCGGACGGGGCCGCTCCACGCCGGGGTCGCCCGTAGCGGCGGTGAGCTCCATCCGAAGCGGCACGGACGGCAGGGTCTCCGTCAGTAGCCGGGGAACAGGTCGGTCAGGTCCGCGCGGGACACACCTGCGGTGACGTCGAGCCGATCGTCGTCCCGCAGTTCCGGGTCGAGGCGGCCGTAACAGAGCCTGACGAGTGCGTCGACCGTGCCGCGCACCTGCGCGGTCCCGTGGTCGCCGTCCACGAGGGCGACGGTGTCGGGCCGGATGACCAGTGTCGCCTCCGGCGCGCCGTCGGTGGGCCGGAGCGTGACGTCGGCGGGCGCGAGCCGGACCCGGACGTCGGCCGCATGGAAGCGGCCGGCGATCAGGCCCAGACGTGCCCACAGGACCGCGGCCGTGCCGGGGGCGAGACGGGCGGACGGGTCGAGGGCGACAGCGACGTCCCAGGTGTGCACCGCGTGCTCGGAGAGGCGGTAACCGGTGTACTCGGCGACGTCGAGCGGGCCGACGAAGTAGGGCACCCTCAGGTGCCGGCGCTGCCCGGGGGTGAGGCCCTGGAGCAACGCCAGATGACGGGCGTCCTGCTCACGTCGTCCGTCGGCCTGTTCCTGCGGGGTCATGGCGTTCCAGCGGTCCCAGATGCCGGTCATGACGTGCCGGTCGACGGTGTCGGTGGCACCGTCGAGGGCACGGCCGACGAGCACGGTCCCGATCTCGGCGCCGCTGCCCAGGTGGGACAGGACCTGGGCGACCGACCACCCGGGCAGCCGGGTGGGGGCGGTCAGCCCCGTGGTGTCGAGCCGGTCCAGGAGCGCGTGGGAGGCGGCGAGGGAGTCGATCATCGCGTCGGGGTCGGTGAGAGCGGCGGTGGCGGCGGTCATGGGGTGGTCCTCCGGATGGCTCAGATGCTGCGGTGGTGACGTACCGCGGCCTCGAGGTCGGCGAGGCGGGGTGCGAGCTGGGTGTCGACGGCGAGCGGGTCGCGGGCGTGCAGCTGCTGCATCGCGCGGCGGGTGGGGAGCGAGGTGTTGATCTCGTGCTCGTCGCGGGCGAGAGCGTCGAGGACGTCCGCGACGACGTCCGGGACCGGGCGGCGGCCGAAGCCGAGATCCTCGCCTGCGGTGGAGCTGTCCATCATCGCGGTGGTGGTCGCTCCGGGGTAGACGGTGGCCACGTGCACCCCGGTGCCGTGCAGCTCGCGGCGCAGGGCGTGTCCGAACGCCGCGACACCGGTCTTCGTGGCGGCGTAGACGGTGTAGAAGGGCAGCCCCACCAGGGCGATACCGCTGGCGATGGTGAGCACGACCGAGGTGGGTCCGTGCGCGGCCGCGCCGGCACGGAGGTCGGGCAGTGCGGCGCGGGTCAGCAGGATCGGCGCGGTGAGGTTGAGGTCGACCATCGCGCGCACGTCGTCGGAGTCGTGGTTCTCGAGGCGGCCCGCGCGGACGTTGCCGGCGTTGTTCACCAGCAGGTCCAGACCGCCGAGGCGCTCGCGGGCGGTGGCGACGACGCTGTCCGGCGCAGCCGGGTCGGTGACGTCGAGGGCGTACACGTGGGCGCTGCCGCCCGCGGCGACGACGAGCTCCGCGGTCTCGTGCAGGGGCGCCTCGCGTCGGCCGACGAGCAGGAGGTGCCCGCCGCGCGCAGCGAGGGCCACGGCGAGACCGCGGCCGATCCCGCTGCCCGCTCCGGTGACGACTCCCCGTCGGTGGTTCAGGTCCATGGTCACTCCTCGTGACGGTCGGGCCGGGGCGCCCGGACCGGGCGCCCCGCCCCTGCGGTCAGCCCGCCTGGTAGGCGAGGTCGGCGGCGGTGAGGCCCTCGAGCGCCATGCCGTAGGGGACGGACTCGATCAGCCGGCGCAGCAGGCGCTGGTTGAGGGTCTGCTTCTGCAGGCTGCGGTAGAGCGCGGGCTTCGCCGCGAGCGTGCGCGCGATCTCGAGGCCGCGGGCGTAGGCCTGCTCGTGCGGCACGACCTCGTTGACCACGCCCCACTGCAGGGCGGTCGCGGCGTCGACGGTCTCGCCGGTCCACAGCAGCCACTTGGTACGGGCGGTTCCGACGGCCTCCTCCCAGACGACCTGCAGGCCGTCCCCCGCGGTGATGCCGAAGGCAGGGTGCGGGAAGTCGCCGTAGGTGGCCCGGTCGGAGGCGATGTGGATGTCGGTGAGCAGCAGGTACTCCGAGTGCACGGTGGCCGGGCCGTTGGCCACCCCGATGACGGGCATCGGCAGGCCGAGCAGGCGCTGCAGCACGGCGAGACCCTCGCGGCGGATCTTCTCCCAGTGCGCGGGCCTGAAGATCTCGCCCAGGCTCGCGCCGTCGATGGAGTCCATGAACACGTCGCCGGTGCCGGTGAGCACGAGTGCGCGGTTGTCGGGGTCGTGGGCGATGTCCTCCAGGGCCTTCGGCAGGTCCTCGTGGGTGGTGCCGGTGAACGTGATCGGCCCGCCGTCGGTGTGGAAGCGCAGGGTGAGTACGCCGTCGTCGGAGCGCTCGAACGCGAGGTTCTCGTAGCGGTCGAAGTACGGAGGGGTCATGAGAGGCACCTTTCAGACAGACAGGTCTGTTCGCATCGACTACGTTAGACAGGTCTGTCTGTTATCGTCAAGTCATGAACACGACGGAGCGGCGGCCGCCGGTACGGGAGCGACTCCTGCAGACCGCGGACCGGCTGTTCTACGCCGAGGGCATCCACGCCGTGGGGATCGACCGGATCCTCGCCGAGGCACGGGTGGCGAAGGCCAGCCTCTACGGGCACTTCGGCGGCAAGGACGCGCTGGTGGAGGCCTATCTCGACGGTCGAAGCACCGGCTGGCGGGCGCACGTCGAGGCCGAGCTGCCCGGTAGGGCCACCGAGCCGGCCGAACGACTGCTCGCGGTCTTCGACATGTTGGGGGAATGGTTCGCCGAGCCCGGCTACCGCGGCTGCCCGTTCATCAACGTCGGTGCCGAGTGCGGGACGGAAGGATCGGTCGCCGCGGTGCTCGACCGCCACCGGGCCTGGGTGCGCGACCTGTTCGCCGGCCTGCTGACGGAGGCCGGGCATCCCCGGCCCGCGGCCACGGCCAGGCAGCTGTCCCTGCTCTACGACGGTGCCATGGTCGCCGCCCAGCTCGACGGCGATCCGTCCGCGGCCGTCGACGCGCGCGACGCGGCGCGGCGGCTCGTCGAAGGGGCCTGAGGGCATCGCGGGTGGGTGGCGGTACCCGCCGGCTCGCCGGGGGTGCACGGCCACGCCCCCGACCGGTCGTCGACCGTGCCGCGGCCCTCCGCGCGACGACGCCCGGCGCGCGCTGCGCTAGATGTAGTGCCCATGACCGTTGTTGACGGCGTGGCGGCTTGAAATCAGGGAGACCTCCGGGCGAGGTGTGAGTTGTCGACGCTCACCCCGAACCACCCGGAGGTCTCCGTGGCCCACCGTAATGCCCGCCTGACCGAGCACGGACGCAAGCTGCTGGTCGAGCGTGTCATCGACCACCGACGCCCGGTCGCCCACGTCGCCGCCGAACTCGGGATCTCCCGCGCGACCGGTCACAAGTGGATCGCCCGCTATCGCGCCGAAGGCGAAGCCGGACTACGCGACCGTTCCAGCCGCGCCCACCGCATCCCCGGGCGCACCCGACCCGAACTCGAACAGCAGGTCCTCGCGCTACGCCGCGAACGCAAACTCGGCCCGCACCGCATCGGACCACTACTCGGCCTGCCCGCCTCGACAGTGCACGCGATCCTGACCCGCCACCAGATGTCACGGCTGGCCTGGATGGACCGCCCCACCGGGCAGGTGATCCGCCGCTACGAACGTGAACGCCCCGGCGAACTCGTCCACGTCGATGTGAAGAAGCTCGGCCGGCTACGCGACGGCGGCGGCTGGCGGGTCCACGGCCGCGACAGCCTCGAACGGCGTCGCGCCCGCTACGGGCCCCGAGTCGGTTTCGACTTCGTCCACGCCGCGATCGACGACCACACCCGCCTGGCCTACGCCGAGATCCACCCCGACGAACGCGCGCAGACCTGCGCCGGGTTCCTCCGCCGGGCGGCGTCGTTCTTCGCCGAGCACGGCATCGCCCAGGTCGAACGGGTGATGACCGACAACGCGCTGGCCTACCGGCGCTCCGCGGCCTGGCGCGAGGCACTGACCGAGATCGGCGCCCAGGCCCGGTTCACCCGCCGCTACCGCCCACAGACCAACGGCAAAGCCGAACGGTTCAACCGAACACTGGCCGAGGAATGGGCCTACCAGCGTCCTTTCACCAGCAACGACGAGCGCGCCGCCGCGCTACCGGACTGGCTACACACCTACAACCACCACCGCTGCCACACCGCCATCGGCGGCCGACCACCCATCACCCGCGTCAACAACGGGGCTGGGAGTTACAGCTAGAGCCCGACCGCCCGTCGTCCGGACCCTCGACATCCCCACCACCATCATCCGGTCCGCGACATCGGCCGGCTGACGGCGACGATCTTCGCCGGACCTCCCCGGTTCCTCGGCCGCACCCTCGACCTCGCCGGGGACGCGCTCACGGGGGGAGCTGGCCGGGCACCCGACCCGAGCGGCCGGACGTCCGATCGGCTACCGCCGTCTGCCGGCGGATCTCCTGGCCCGTGACCGTGTACTCGGACGACTCGCGGAGCTCGCGGGGAACGGACGGTTGGCGGGATCCGCCGGCCTGGATGCGCGGCGCCCCGAGGTCCCGTCGCTGCTGACCTTCGACCGTTGGCCGGCCGGTCCGGGTGCACCCCTGCTCGTCCGGGCCCTCCGGCCCGACGGGGCCGCATCCTGACCGGCGGTCCCGCCGGACGGCGTCGAGGTCCGCGACCGATTGCGCGGCCGATCCGGGTTGGCCTGTACGCGTCCTAGCCTCGTCCCCACGGCCGACGCGACCGGCGGGCCGGGCGTACCCCGAACACCCTGGAGCACACCTGATGATCACCGTGTCCGACCATCGGGCCGCGAACCGGTTCGAGGCCCACGAGGGCGAGACGCTCGCAGGGTTCGCCACCTACACCCGCACCGCTGAGCTCGTCGTCTTCCTCCACACCGAGGTCGACCCGGCGTTCGAGGGCCGCGGGGTGGGCTCCGAGCTGGCCCGCGGCGCGATCGAGGCGGTGCAGGCCGAGGGCCTGCGGGTACTCGCGGTGTGCCCCTTCGTCTCCGGTTGGCTGGCCCGCCACCCCCAGTACTCCCACCTGGAGTACCGCTCCAGCAGCCGGGTCACGGACTGACCGCATCGAAGGGGTCCCCGCGGCGCGCGTCCCCTGCGGTCGACCCGGCCGCGACGGCACGGAGTGCACTGTGGTCGTCCGCCGGGAACGAGGAGATGATGCCGGTATGGGTGACCGTCGAACCAGTCACCGTCCTTCCGCCTGGATCGCGGGGGCGGCCGCGCTGGCGCTGCTCGCCCTCCTGATCCCGGCCGCGGTCGCCGAGGCCCGGGAGCCGGCGGGCGGTCAGGACCGGTCCGGCAGCTACTCGAGCTCCGAGGGCCGGGTCGCCTACCAGGTCCACCTGCCGCCGTCCTGGCGGGCGGACCGGCCGATGCCGGTCGTCGTCGCCGTGCACGGCTGCGGCATGACCGGGTCCGGGCTGAACTCGATGCGGGCCATGACCCGGTTCGACGACCTGGCCGACGCCGAGGGGTTCGTCGTCGTCTACCCGACCCAGTCGATCCTGCGGAACGTGCAGCTGTGCTGGAACTCGTTGTCGCCCGAGCACCAGCAGCGGGGCCGGGGTGAGCCCGAGCTGCTGGCCGGTGCGATCCGCCAGGTCGTGGCCACCTACGGGGCGGACCCGGCCCGGGTGCACGTGGCCGGGGCGTCATCGGGTGCGGGTACAGCGGTGATCCTGGGTGTCACCTACCCCGACCTGGTCGCGACCGTGACGTCGGTGGCGGGCGGGGAGTACCGGTTCCACCGGTTCGCGGAGGACCCTGCGCTGACGCCGGTCGACACGGCCCGTCTCGCGCTGGCCGAGATGGGCCCGCGGGCCCGGCAGGTCCCGTTGCTCGTGGTGCAGGGCGATCAGGACGAGGTGGTGCGCCCGTTCATGGCCGAGCGCCTGGTGGCGCAGTGGCGGGCCCTCGGTGGGCTCATCGCCACCGGGCGGCCCGACGTCGGCGCCGCCCCCGACTCGGTCGCACGCGTCGAGCCGCCCGGTGGCCACGCCTGGACCCGCACCAGCTACCGCGACCGCGGCCGGGCGGCCGTCGACTCCTACCTGGTGGAGGGGATGGGGCACTCCTGGTCGGGGCCCCGGGCCGACGGCCTGTTCGCCGACCGGGCCGGGCCCGACCTGTCGGCCATCATGTGGGAGTTCGCCTCGGCGAGGCCCAGGGAGTGACGGCGGTGCCGCCCGTGGCCCCGGTGCCTCAGCCGGCGTCGTGCGGGATCTTGAACGGTGCGGTGATCCCACCGTCGACGGGCAGCGCCACCCCGGTCACGTAACGGGCCTCCTCGGAGGCGAGCCACACGACGGCGTTGCTGATGTCGACCGGGTCCACGAACGGGATCGGCAGTGCGTGCATCGTCTTCATGGCCTGGGCGGCCATGGCCCGGTCGGCGCCGGGCGCGCCCCCGGTGAACAAGCTGTGGATCGCCGGGTTCTGGATCATGTCGGTGTCGACGTGGGTGGGGTGCACGGTGTTGACCCGGATGCTGTGCGGCGCGAGCTCGACCGCGAGCACCTTCATCAGGCCCACCAGGCCGTGCTTGGCCGCGCAGTAGTGGGCGAGGTTCGGGAACCCCATCAGCCCCGCGACGGAGCTGGTGAGCACGATCGCGCCGCCGCGGCCGCCGTCGACGATGGCGGGTGCGGCGGCGCGGACGGTCTTCCACGCCCCGGTGAGGTTGATGTCGATCATCTCCTGCCAGGCGTCCTCGGCCATCTCCAGCGCGGGCGCATAGCTCGCGATGCCGGCGTTGGCCACGACGATGTCGAGGCGGCCGAGCTCGGCGACGGTGTCGGTCACCGCAGCCTGCAGCGCGGACAGGTCGCGGACGTCGGCGCGGACCGCCAGGACCCGCCGGTCGAGCTCCTCGACGAGCTTCACCGTCTGTTCGAGGTCGGCCGGCTCGGCGGTCGGGTACGGCGCCGTGGCGACCGGGGCGCAGTGGTCGACGAGGACGATGTCGGCGCCCTCCTCGGCGAGGCGGACGGCGTGCGACCGTCCCTGCCCGCGCGCTCCGCCGGTGATCAGCGCGACCTTCCCGGCCAGACGGCCGCCGGATGCTGCGCTCACGGCAGGACCCGGTCGATCTCGGGCGCGAGCAGCTCGGCGGCACGGGCGGCGGTGATGACGTCGGCCGGGTCCGGCTCGATGATCTCGCGCGACGCCCCGTCCTCGTAGACGTGCTCGCCGATGAGCCGGCAGCGCTCGTCGTAGGGCCAGACGAAGGCGAGGGTGCGGCGCAGCAGGTACATCTCGCCCGGGTCGCCGGCCCGGATGTCGGAGAAGGCGCTCTCGCCGAGCATCGGCGCGGGGACGAACGCGTTGAAGACGACCTCGCCGGAGAAGCCGTGGTCGTTGACCGCGATGTCCTGGTCGGCCACCCACATGACGAGCGCGTTCGCGGCCACCAGCGACTCGTAGAACCCGAGGACCTGCTCCATGCCGTCGAGGACGATCGACTGGCCGCCTTCGTGCAGCCGGTACTGCGGGTGCTCGACGGTCATGTCCGGAGCGAGGAGCTCGTGGTAGCGCCCGGCGACCTCCAGCAGCCCG
Organism: Pseudonocardia sp. McavD-2-B; assembly: GCF_024124365.1. Taxonomy (NCBI): domain Bacteria; kingdom Bacillati; phylum Actinomycetota; class Actinomycetes; order Pseudonocardiales; family Pseudonocardiaceae; genus Pseudonocardia; species Pseudonocardia sp. McavD-2-B. The sequence goes on along the minus strand of NZ_JAMXSG010000022.1, from coordinate 13,683 downwards.
TGCCGCCGGTAGTTCTTGAGGATCGCGCGGTGGCGCGGGTTGTCGATGCTCTCGAGCTGCTTCTCCAGCCCGGCGAACATCGTCACGAACTCCTGTTCGTAGCGGCTCATGGGTACTCCTCCGTCGGTGGCGGGACGGGACGGAGCCTCGCCGGGGGCGGCCGGGTGCGTCCATGACATGTCCCGGCCCGGCCGTGAACCATCCGGTTATCACCGCAGCTCCGTGGTCCTTGCCGACGGTGTCGTGGGACACTGCGTGACGGAGGGAGTCGACGTGGACCTCAACCTGCACCTCGTGCGCTATCTCGTGGCCGTCGTCGACGAGGGGCACCTCGGTCGGGCGGCGGCCCGGCTGTACGTCAGCGGGCCCGCGCTGAGCAAGCAGATCCGGACGCTGGAGCACAAGCTCGGCGCCGAGCTGCTCGACCGCAGCACGCACCCCCTCGTCCCCACCGAGGCGGGCCGCCGGTTCCTCGCCGAGGCCCGCGTGGCCCTCGACGCCGCGGACCGGGCCGTCGCGGCGGTCGAGGCACACGGGCGCGCCGCCGCCGGCGTCGTCCGCCTCGGGTTCATGACCGCGGCGACCGGTACCCACACCCGGCGCATCATCGAGCTGGTGCAGCGCGACGTCCCCGCCGCGTCCGTCCAGCTCGTACAGCTGCCGTGGCCCGATCAGGCCGACGCCGTCCGCGCCGGGACCGTCGACGCCTCGCTCGTCCGGCCGCCCGTCGCCGACACCGACGGGCTCCGGCTCGACGTGGTCCGGCTCGAACCCCGCGTCGTCGCGCTCCCGCGCGGCCACCGGCTGGCGGCCCGCGCCGTCGTCGAGCTGGCCGACCTCGACGGCGAACCCCACGCGAACGACGACCGGACCGACGAGCAGTGGGTGCGCTGGTGGGCCTGCGACCCGCGGCCCAGCGGCGTCCCCGTCACCTACGGGCCCACCGTGCACACCATGGACGAGCTGCTGGAGGTCGTCGCCGCCGGTGCGGCCGTCGCGATCACCGGGAGCTCCGTGGTCGACAGCGTCCGGCACCCGGAGGTCGTCTTCGTCCCGATCGCCGACGTCGAGCCCTGCCCGATCTCGCTCTGCACCCGCAGCGCGGACCGGTCGCCGCTGGTCGAGGCGCTCCGCCGGGCGGTGCACGCGGTCCGGACGGCGATCGAGGCCGAGGCGCTCGTCGACGGCTGAGCGGCGCCGGGGCCACTCGGGCGACGAGCGCGGGGGAGGCGGCGTCGCCAGGCGCCGCCGCCGGCCGGGAGCTCGCAGACCCCGCCCGTCCCGGTGCCGCGCCGCGGCATGTGGGCATCCGCGGCGACCAGGTGCGAAGGGCCGGTCCGGCTCGATGGACAGGAGAATCGTCGGTACTGCGGGGGACGGGGGCGTGCGTGCTCGGCCGGGGTCAGGCGAGCGACAGGAACAGGCGCTCCATCTCGGCCATGTCGACCGACTGCTCGCCCTCGGCGCTCTCGGTCACGCACTGCCGGAGCCCGGTGGCGATGATCTTGAAGCCGGCCTTGTCGAGGGCGCGGGACGCCGCCGCCAGCTGGGTCACGACGTCCTTGCAGTCGCGGCCGTCCTCGATCATGCGGATGACGCCGGCGATCTGACCCTCCACGCGACGCAGGCGGCTGACCACGTCGGTGAGTTCTGCGGCTTTGACCTGCATGGAGGCTCCCTCGTCTCGTGCCGGCCCGCGGGCGGCGTGGTCGCTGTGTGGACCACGGTACCCCCAGGGGTACCCCGCCGGATGTCATGTCGGCACGGGTGCTCAGTGCAGCAGCGTGAGCAGTCCTTCGAGTCCGCGGTGGAACGCGTCGCCGACGTGGGCCGCCCCGTCGATGTCGGCGCCGGACATCGCCCCGTCGCGCATCATCAGGAAGTGCTGGGCCGCGTGGTCCGGCCGCCCGCGTCGCGGCGAGGAGCCGAAGACCTGCGCGAACAGGTCGGTGAGGGTGGCGACGTACCAGGCGCGGTGCTCGGCGACGACCCGGCGGACGGGGTCCTCGGGATCGGGGAACTCGGCGGCGGCCTTCAGGAACGCGCATCCCCGGAATTCCGGCCGGGACAGGTCGTCGACCAGGGCGGTGCCGACCGCGCGGACGGCGCCGTCCGGGGTGGCCGCGGACCCGGCGGCCTCCTGCAGGGCGGCGCGGGTGTGGGCGTCGACGCCGCGCAGGTAGGCGACGACGAGCGCCTCCTTCGACGGGAAGTGCCGGTAGAACGTGGCGCGCGTCGTCGGGGTCTCGGCGACGATCCGCTCGACCCCGACCGCCCGGATGCCCTCACGGTAGAACAGCCCGCCGGCCGTCGCGAGCAGCCGCTCACGCGCCTCGGAGCGTCCCGGCCCGGTCGACGCCGGGGCGGTGCCGGTGCTGTCCGCGGTGGTGCCGGACGTCGTGCGGATCACCTGTGCAGGCTAGCAGAAAGAACGATCGGTCTTGCAGTTCGTGACACCCGCTGTCATGCTCGCCGGAGCAAGGAAGAACGGTCTTTCTACCTGGAGGCGTCATGGCGAGCACCCACACCACCGACCGGACGGCGAACGGCCTGTCCTCCGCGCAGGGCGACGCGCCCGCCCTGCGGCGGCTCTACCTGGTGCGTTCCGGGTTCGCGTTGGTCTGGGCGGTCCTGCTGTTCCTGAACGCGTCGGACATCGGCCCGTCGACCGCGGCGCTGCTCGTGCTCTACCCGCTGTTCGACGTGGCCGCCGCCGTGGTCGACGCCCGCTCGTCCCGGGCGACCGGAGCGGCCCCGGGCCTGTACGTCAACGTCGTCCTGAGTGCGCTCGCCGCGGCCGGACTCGCCGTCGCCCTCGCCTCGGGCGTGCCGGCGGTGCTGCGGGTGTGGGGCGCCTGGGCGGTCGTCGCGGGGATCGTGCAGCTCGTCGTCGCGCTGCGGCGCCGACGGCTGGGCGGGCAGGGCGCGATGATCGCCAGCGGGTCCCTGTCGGTGGTCGCGGGCACCTCGTTCGTCGTCATGGCGTCGGGTGCGGGGGCGTCGCTGTCGGGTGTCGCCGGCTACGCCCTGCTCGGCGGTGTCTTCTTCCTCGCCTCGGCGTTGCGGCTCGGCCGCGTGGCGGGGAGCCGCTGACCGGGTCCCCGGCGACCACGACGTCGAGCGGGCCGGAGCCGACGAGGAGAACCGTCGGTGTGTCTGATGCCGACGACCGGGACGACCCGGTCGCTCTCGGTCGTCCCGGCCGTCGGCGGGCTGCTGGTCCTGCGCCGGACGCGGACGCCCGCCGCCTGATCCGCCCGGTGCGCCCGGGCTGCCGTCGGTCCGCCCCGGCGTGTGCGCGGAGGAGGCCGTCGGGGCGCTGGTGACGCCCGCGTGACGGTGTCACACCCGACGAACGGGCCGTCCGCGTTAGACTCGGCATCATGTCATCGGATCCTGACGCGTCGGCCGGGGCCGTCCGGGACGCCGGCCCCGCCTTCGACGCGCTCGCCGATCCCGTCCGCCGCCGCATCCTGGCCGTGCTCTCCGAGCACGACGAGGTCAGCGCGGGCGACCTGGCCGACCACATCACCTCGGTCGGCCGGACGGCCGTCTCCACCCATCTGCGGGTGCTCCGCGTCGCGGGGCTCATCACCGAGCGCCGTTCCGGCCGGTACCGCTACTACTCCATCGAGCCCGGTGGTGCGGCCGCCGACGTCATCGCGCTGCTGCGCACCCTGTTCCAGTCCTCGCTCGGCGAGGTGGGCTCCGCCGTGGAGAGCCGTCCCGCGACGGACCGGGAGGGCGCGACCGGATGACCGGACCCTCCGTGCCGGGAGACTGACCCCCATGGGGACGATCGCGCTCGCGGTGGAGGAGTTCGTCGCCGCCGACCCGGCGGTCGTCTTCGGACGTTTCGGGCGCGACTCCGGCGCGGGCTGGCTGTTCGGTGCGGCGTGCGACCGGGTCGCGGTGGGCGAGCCGGTCACCCTGCGGGCGCCCATCGCCGGCGGGCCGCCGGTCGACGTGCTCGGCCGGATCAGCGAGCTCCGCGGACCGCGCACCATCACGATCACCCACGACCAGCCCTGGCGGGGCCGCATCCGGCTGCGGTTCACCCCCGCACCCGGCGGCACCCGGATCCGGCTCGACGCCGGGATCGACGAGCGCGGTCTGGAGTGGCTGATGCGCCGGCGCGGTCACCCGGTCCGCGACCACGCCGTCACGGGGCCGCGCATCGGGGTCCTCACCAGCCGGTCCGGCTCGGGCGGGCTGTTCGCCTCGGCGGTGGCGAACGTGGCCACGCTCGCCGTCGAGGAGATCAACGCGGCGGGCGGGGTCGGCGGCAGGCCGGTGGACCTGCTGGAGGCCGACGACGCCACCGACCCCGGCACCGGGGCGCTGGAGGCGCTGCGGCTGGCCCGGGCCGGCTGCCGGACGATCTTCCTGACGACGACGTCGGCCACCTACCACGCCGTGTCGACCGCCCTGACCGGCCGCGACGTGCTCGTCGTGCACACCAACATGAACGAGGGCGGCGGCGAGTCCCGGCTGCGGATCCGGCTGGGCGAGCGGCCCGCGACCCAGCTCGTGACGGCGGCGGGACCGGTCATGCGGGCGGCCGGTGGACGTCGCTGGTTCCTGGCGGGCAACGACTACGTGTGGCCCCGTGCGGTCAACACCGCCGCGCGCGAGGTGCTCCCGGCGCACGGCGCGGTGCTGGTCGGCGAGGGCTACGCCACGCTCGGGGCCCGGGACTTCGCCCCGCTGGTCGAGCGGATCGCCGCCTCGGGCGCCGACATCGTGCTCAACACGTTCGTGGGCGCCGACGCCGCCGCGTTCGAGCGTCAGTGCCACGCAATGGGTCTGCGCGACCGGACCGTCAGCCTCGGCCCCGCGATGGACGAGGCCACCCTGGAGCGGATCGGACTGCACGCTTCCCAGGGGATCCACGGTGTCTCCGGCTACTTCCAGCACCTGCAGACCGAGCGCAACGGGTCGCTCCTGAAGCGCTACCGGGCCCGCTTCGGCCAGTGGGCGGCGCCGCTGTCGTCGTTGTCGGAGTCGATGTTCGAGGCGATCCACGTGTGGGCCGCCGCGGCCCGCGCCGTCCGCTCGACCGAGCCGGTGCCCGTCGCCGACGAGATCCGGTCCGGCCGCTACGACCTCCCGCGGGGCACCCTGGCGCTCGACGGCCACCACCACGTGGAGCAGCCGCTGCACCTCGCGGCCGCCCGCGGCGCGACCTTCGGCTCGATGAACGACAGCGAGGGACGGTCGTGAATACGCGCGTGTAACAGAGGCGGGACGGGTGTGTCAGACCTCGTGTCAATGCGTCTGTATTGATTGACATGTGCAGGCATGAACCCTAGCTTTCTCGCATCCCCCGATGTGAGGAGCACCACCTGATGGCGATTCCACCCCCTGATGCCGCTCGTCTGGCGGCGTTGAACGAGCACTACGCGTTCGGTCTGTCCGAGGCGGAGTTGGCCGAGTTCGGTCCGGCGGTGGCTGCGACGCTGGCGTCCTCGGAGCGGGTCGAGGAGCTCTACCGGGCGTCGGCGCCGCAGGCCCCGCAGCGGGAGTGGTCCGAGCCGGCGGACAACCCGCTGGGTGGCTGGTACGTGACCACGTCGGTGACCGGTGCGGCGGAGGGCCCGTTGGCCGGGCGGACCGTGGCGCTCAAGGACAACATCTCGCTGGCCGGGGTCCCGATGACCAACGGGTCGGCCACGGTGGAGGGGTTCGTGCCCTCCCGTGACGCGACGGTCGCGACTCGGCTGCTGGCCGCCGGGGCGACGATCACCGGTAAGGCGATGTGTGAGGACCTGTGTTTCTCCGGGGGCAGTTTCACCTCCCGGCCGTGGCCGGTGGGCAACCCCTGGGACCCGACCCGTATCTCGGGTGGGTCCTCGTCGGGTAGTGCGGCGCTGGTCGGGTCCGGGGCGGTCGACATGGCCGTGGGTGGTGACCAGGGCGGCTCGATCCGTATGCCGTCGGCGTTCTCGGGCACGGTCGGGCACAAGCCCACCCACGGTCTGGTGCCCTACACCGGTGCGTTCCCCATCGAGGCCACGATCGACCATCTGGGCCCCATCACGCGCACGGTGTCCGACGCCGCACTGATGCTGGGTGTGATCGCCGGGGTCGACGGGCTCGATGTGCGTCAGCCCACCGAGCTCGAGCCGGTCGACTACCTGGCGGCGTTGGAGACCTCGGCGGGTGGGTTGCGGGTCGGGATCGTGACCGAGGGTTTCGCCCGCCCGGAGAGCGACCCGGCCGTGGACGAGGCGGTGCGTGCGGCGATCGGGACGCTGACCGATGCGGGTCTGGTCGCCGAGGAGGTCTCGATCCCCTGGCACCTGGACGCGATGGCGGTCTGGAACGTCATCGGGACCGAGGGCGCCGCGCACCAGATGATCGACGGCAACGCCTACGGCATGAACTACCCGGGTCTCTACGACCCGGAGCTGATCGCGCACTACCACCGCGGGCGTCACGCCCGCGGGTCGGAGCTGTCCAAGACCGTCAAGCTCGTCGGCCTCTCGGGTGGTTACACCTTCGCCCACGCGGGAGGTGCCTACTACGGGATGGCCCGCAACCTGGCCTTCGAGGTGCGGGCGGCCTACGACGCGGCCCTGACCGGCTACGACGTGCTGGTCATGCCGACCGTGCCCTACACCGCGCCCGAGCTGCTCGGGCTCGACGCCGATCTGGACAGCTACCTGCCGACCGCGCTGGGGATGATCGGCAACTGTGCCCCGTTCGACGTGTCCGGGCACCCGGCCGCGTCGGTCCCGGCCGGGCTCGTGAACGGGCTCCCGACCGGTCTGATGATCGTGGGCCGGCGATTCGACGACGCGACCGTGTTGCGGGTCGCGCACACCTTCGAGCAGGCCGTCGGCGGCTTCCCCGCTCCGCCTGCCCTCACCACCGTGGGAGGACGGCAGTGAACGGAGTCTTCGATCTCGGCGGCACCGACGGGCTGGGCAAGGTCGAGAACGACCACATGTCCGAGCCCGTGTTCCGTGCCGACTGGGAGAAGCGCGCCTTCTCCATGTTCGCGCAGAGCGCCCGCGCCGGGCTGTTCAACGTGGACCAGTTCCGGCACGGCATCGAGAAGATGGACCCTGCCGAGTACCTGATCTCGAACTACTACGAGCACTGGGTCCACACGGTCGAGCACTACGCCGAGGCCGCGGGCGTGCTGGACCCGGCCGAGCTGGAGGCGCGGACCCAGCACTACCTGGAGAACCCCGACGCCCCGCTGCCCGAGCGGGCGACCGACACCGAGATCGTCGAGTTCGTCGACTGGGCGGTCACCAACGGGTTCCCGGCCCACCGCGAGTCGGACAAGGTCGCGCGGTTCTCCGTCGGCGACGAGGTGGTCATCTCCTCCGAGAGCCCCTACGGCCACACCCGCCGGGCCCGCTACATCCGCGGCCGCCGCGGCGTGATCAGCGCGGCCCACGGCACCTACCTCTACCCCGACACCGCCGGCAACGGGCTCGGCGACTGCCCCGAGCACCTCTACACCGTCCGCTTCGACGCCACCGAGCTGTGGGGCGCCGAGTACGCGGACCCGAACGGCGTCAACTACTTCGACGTGTGGGAGCCGTACCTCTCGCCCGTCCCTGCCACCCAGGGAGCCTGACCCATGACCGCGAAGCCCACCGACACCCCGCTCCGCACGCAGGAGGAGATCACCGCCCGGGTCAAGGCCCTGGAGTCGCTGCTGATCGAGAAGGGCGTGATGACCACCGCGGCGGTCGACCGTCTCGCCGAGGTCTACGAGAACGAGGTCGGCCCGCAGCTGGGGGCGAAGGTCGTCGCCAAGGCGTGGACCGACCCGGAGTTCAAGGCGCGCCTGCTGGAGGACGCCTCCGCCGCCTGCCGCGAGCTCGGGGTCGGCGGCCTGCAGGGCGAGGAGATGGTCGCCGTCGAGAACACCGACGACGTCCACCACGTCATCGTCTGCACGCTGTGCTCGTGCTACCCGTGGCCGGTGCTCGGGCTGCCCCCGAACTGGTACAAGGCGCCGCCGTTCCGTGCCCGCATCGTGCGTGAGCCCCGGAAGGTGCTGGCCGAGGACTTCGGCCTGCCGCTGCCGGACAGCGTCGAGATCCGGGTGTGGGACTCCAGCTCCGAGCTGCGCTACTGGGTGCTGCCACAGCGCCCGGCCGGCAGCGAGCACCTCTCCGAGGACGAGCTGGCCGCGCTGGTCACCCGGGACTCGATGATCGGCGTCGGCACGGCGAAGCCGGTCGTCACCCAGGCGGCCCGCGGATGAGCGCCGGGGTCCGGACGGACGCCACCGAGCTGGGCGACGCCCGCCGCCGGATCGAGAAGCTCGTCTGCGACATGCCCGGGGCGGACAAGCCGTTCACCGAGCCGTGGGAGCTGCGGGCCTTCGCCATGGCGGTCGCCGCGTACCACGAGGGCCACTACGAGTGGAGCGAGTTCCAGCTCTCCCTGGTCGAGGCGATCAAGGCCTGGGAGAACTGCGACGGCGGCGAGCCCTGGAGCTACTACCAGCACTGGCTGGACGCGCTCGAGCACACGCTCGCCGCGAGCGGGGCCCTGTCCGACTCCGTCGCGCTCGACGACCGCACCCGCCAGGTGCTGGCCACGCCGCGCAACGCGAACCACCACGAGGCACGACGCGAGCCGGTCGCGATCGACCCGGCCCGCTGAACGACGCGTGCGGGACCGGTCCGCGCTCCCCGCGGGCCGGTCCCGCACGTCCTTCCCGACACCCCGATCGGAGGCGGCGCCGTGGACCTGCTGGTCGACCTGGCCGAACGCGCGGTGCTCCGGCACGGCCTCGCCACCGCCGCCACGATCGACCGCTGGTAGGACCACCACGCCGACGAGGGCGGCCCCCGCGCCGTGCCCGTGCGGTCGCCCGGATCCGGACCGGCACGGGGCGGCCGGACACCGCGGACGCGGCGCACCGCGATCTGGTCGGACTCGTCCCGGGGAGCGCGCGGGTGTGGACCCACGGGGTCCGGGTAGGCCGGGTCCGACGGCTTCAACCCCGCAGGCCGTGTCCACGACCCCCCGGAGGGGGTCGCACCCCACAGCCACGAGGTGTCACCCGTGTTCCTGCATGTCCAGCGACTGTTGAACGAGATCGTCCCCGACGAGCCCGACCCCGCCGCGGCGAATGCGCTGCAGGAGGGGCTGGGCGGCCAGTTCGGCGAGATGCGCACGATGATGCAGTACCTGTTCCAGAGCTTCAACTTCCGCGGTCCGGACGGGAAACCCTTCCGTGACCTGCTCTACGGCGTCGGCACCGAGGAGATCGGGCACGTCGAGCTGATCGCCACCACGATCGCCCGGCTCACCGACGGCTCGCCCCGCTACCAGGGCAGCGCGACCGACGACATGGACACGCCCGGTGCAGGCGGGGCGACCCCGCTGAGCGCGGCCCTGACCGAGGGCAACATCCACCACTACCTGGTGGGGGCCCAGGGGGCACTGCCGGTCGACGCGCAGGGTGACCCGTGGACGGGCAAGTACGTCTACGACAGCGGCAACCTGCCGCTCAACCTGCTCTACAACCTCATGCTCGAGTCGACCGGCCGGCTGCAGAAGTGCCGGCTCTACGAGATGACGGCGAACAAGACGGCGCGCTCGACGATCGCGTACCTGATCGTGCGCGACCAGGCCCACGAGAACGCCTACGCCAAGGCGCTCGAGGCGCTCGGGGTCAACTGGAACACGTTGCTGCCGATCCCGAAGACGAACGCCGAGAAGTTCCCCGAGGTGGCGACGCTGCTGGAGCAGGGTCTGCAGAGCAAGCAGTACACCTTCAGCCTCGACCAGCTCTCCGAGGCCGGGAAGCTCTACCGCGGTCCGTCGCCGTCGAACGACGGGACGACGCTGTCGACCGCGCAGGCGCCCGACGGCGTCCCGATGGACATCGCCGTCGAGCGGCCCGAGGAGTTCGGACCGGGACTCGACCCGGAGCTGCTGGCGATGGTCCAGGCCGTCGCCGAGATGGAGGCCGACGAGCCCGCAGGTCAGTGGGGTCGCGTCGGCTGACGCACGTCCGAGCGGACGGGGCGGGGCCGGGCGCGGTTCCGCCCCGTCGTCGTGCAGAATCGCCGACTCGGCGACGACACCATATCGTGTGAATATCTGACGCTCGGTGATTGTTCCCCACGATGGTGTTCTGAGCTTGATGGGCACCTTTCCCGCCATTACGGTTCTTCTCAGCCGGTTCGGGCTCCCCCCTTTGTCGTCGGGCCGGCACGTGCCCGGATCCGAATGGATCCGTGACTCACCAGGAGAAGACTGTGCAGAAGAAGAAGGCCGGTTTCGTCGCCGCCGTGTCCGCCGTTGCCCTGATCGGCCTGTCGCCGCTGGCGTTCGCCGGCTCGGACAGCGTCATCGACAAGGACGCCAAGGGCCTCGTCGCGGGTGCCAACGGCAACAACGCCCAGGTCCCGGTCCAGGCGTGCAACAACAACGTGCCGGTCAACGTCCTGGGTGTCCAGGTTCCGGTCGAGGACGCCGCTGCGGGCAACGGCCTGACCGGTGCCGCCGGCATCGCGGGCAAGGGCAAGGCCGTGTCGGGCGACTCCGCCACCGACCAGTCCGACACCTGCGGCCAGGAGGCCGGCGCGGGCGACTCGGTCAACTGACCGACTCCTCGTCGCTGACGTGCCCCGGGACCCTCGCGGTCCCGGGGCACGTCCGTGTCCGGGGCAGGGTCGCATGACCACCCGCCGTGGTCGTCGTCGCCGGTCCCGGTGCTGCTTCGGGTGGTTCGCCCCGATCGCATTCGACCCGATCGTGGGAGTATCCGAACGGAAAGTAATTCGGCCACCCGATGGTGGTAGAGGAATTGTTCGGGCTCTCCCGCGCAGCTAGATTCGCAGCCAGTCGGCACGGGCTCCCCCTTTTTTGTCAGCGTGCCGTCATGGAACGGGGCCTTCACCACGGCCCTGACACCTCATCAGGAGAAGAACTGTGCTGAAGAAGGCCGGAATCATCGTCGCGGCGTCCGCCGCGTCCCTGCTCGCCGTCTCCCCGCTGGCCTTCGCCGGCGACTACGCGGGCGACTCCGCCAAGGACGGCAAGCACCACGGCAACCACGAGTCGGGCCACATCGACAAGGACGCGAAGGGCCTGCTCGCGGGTGGCCTGAGCGGCAACAACGTCAACGTGCCGATCCAGGTCTGCAACAACAACATCCCGGTCAACGTGCTGGGCGTGCAGGTCCCGGTCGAGGACGCGAACCTCCTGAGCGGCGTCACCGGCGCCCTCGGCCTGGGTGGCAAGGCCAAGGCGGTCTCCGGCGACTCGGCCACCGACCAGTCCGACAGCTGCGGCCAGACCTCCGGCGCGGGCGACTCGGTCAACTGACCTCCCCGTACCTCGACGTGCCCCGGGACCGTGTGGTCCCGGGGCACCGTCGTGTCCGGGGTCAGCCGCCGGCCCGGCGCGCCTCGCGACGCCTGCGCGCCTCGTCCCGGCGACGGCGCTCGGTGTCGGTCGACGGGACCAGCTCCGGGACCGGGACCGGACGCCGGTGCTCGTCCATCGCGACCATCGTGAAGTAGCAGCTGTTGGCATGCCGCTGGGTCCGCTCGGTGATGTTCTCCGTGGTGACCCGGATGCCGATTTCCATCGAGCTGCGCCCGGTGTCGTTCACCGACGCCAGGAAGGTCACGAGCTCGCCGATGTAGATCGGTTCGCGGAAGCGGACCCGGTCGACCGAGAGCGTCACGACGTAGGTCCCGGCCCAGCGGCTCGCACAGGAGAACGCGACCTGGTCGAGCAGCTTCAGGATCGCACCGCCGTGGACGTTGCCGGAGAAGTTCGCCATGTCCGGGGTCATCAGCACGGTCATCGTGAGCTGGTGGCGGGGCAGGCCACCGGGCGCGGTCACGTCGCCGCCGCCAGGATCTCCCGGGTCACCGTCTCCCAGGCCGCCGACAGCGGGTCCACCACCGCGAAGTGGTCGCAGCCGGGCAGCTCGACCAGCCGCACCGACGGGTGCCGGCCGGCGTAGGAGCGGGAGACGCCCAGCGGGACGCGGTCGTCGGCGTCGCCGTGCACGATCGTCACCGGCCCGGGCGGGGTCGGGCCCGCCGCCGGGTCCAGGTCGGTGCGCCCGGCCGCCGGGCCGCCGAGGTAGGCGCGGACCGCGCCGTCGCCGAGGTGCTCCGCGTCGGCCAGTGCCAGGTCCGCGACCGGGGCGAGCGGCACCGTCGCCCGCAGCAGCGACGGCTCGACGGCCGCGGCGTGCAGTACCAGGTGCCCGCCCGCGGAGTGCCCCACCGCGACGACCGGCCCGGCGACGGCGCGGGCGGCCCGCAGACCGGCGAGCACGTCGGCGACCGTCGCGTCCGGGTCGCCGGGCACCCGGCGGTACTCCAGCGAGGCCACCGGCAGCCCCAGCGCGTTCAGTGCGGCCGCCATCGACCGCAGGTGCGTCCGATCGATCGGGGGCCGCCAGAACCCGCCGTGCACCAGCACGACCAGCGGGCGGCCGGGCCCGCCGTCCGGCCACAGGTCCATGACCTGGTCGGGGTCGTCGCCGACGGCGACGGTGCGGGGCGGCTCGGGGGCCGGGCGGGACAGGACCGATCCGTTCACGACCGGTGGTCTAGCACGGATCACCCCGCCGGGCGTGCCGTGGCGGCCCGCCGTCGCCCGGCCTTGCGCAGCTCCAGCACCGCGACCGCGGCCACCGGCACCAGCACCGCCGCCGTCCACTGCGGACCGGTCAGCGGGGTGAGCCGCAGCGTCTCCCGCAGCACCGGCACGGTCGTGACCACCCACACCGCCACGGCGGTCACCACCGTCCACCACGGCAGGAACCGGTTCGCGAACAGCCCCGCCCGCAGCACCGGCGTCCGCTCGGTACGCATCACCCAGGCCAGCGCCAGGTGCCCGGACAGCCAGCCCACGAACGCGACCGTCTGCGAGGCGGTCACCAGGTACAGCCCGCCGACGGCGACGAACAACGCCGCCGCCCCCGCGGCGAGGTCGCCGAGCAGGGCCCGGTCCAGGAAGCGTGCACCCGGGGCGCGCGGTGGGCGGGTCATGGTGTCGCGCTCGGAGGGTTCCGCGGCGAAGGTCGCGCTCCCCGCGATGTCCATGAACATCTCCAGCACCACGATCTGGATCGGGGTGAACGGTACGGCCATCCCGGTGAGCACCCCGGCGGCGACGGTCGCGACCAGCCCGGCCTTGCAGGCCAGGTAGTAGGCGACGCCCTTGCGCAGGTTCCCGTGCAGCGTGCGGCCCTCGTGCAGGGCCCGGGTGAGGGTGGAGACGTCGTCGTCGGCCAGGACCAGTCCGGCCGCCTCGCGCGCCACATCGGTACCCGACGAGCCCATGGCCACGCCGACGTCGGCCCGGGCGAGCGCGGGGGCGTCGTTCACGCCGTCCCCGGTCACCGCCACCACCTCCCCGCCGGCCTGCAGCGCCGTGACCAGGCGCAGCTTGTGCGCGGGCGAGACACGGGCGAACACCGGCGTCGACGCGACGGCGGCGGCCAGCGTCGCGTCGTCGAGACCGTCGAGGTCGCGGCCGGTCAGCACCGGGTCCGGGTCGATCCCGACCTCCGCGGCGACGGCCCGGGCGCAGGCGGGGTGGTCGCCGGTCACCATCACCACCCGCACCCCGGCCCGCCGCGCGGCGGCGACGGCCTCGGCGGCGTCGACTGGGCCCGGGCGGGGGCCACCGGTGACCGGGCTGGTGCAGTCTAGGAGGGTGGGGCATCCC
>NZ_JAMXSG010000229.1:0-9746 GCF_024124365.1 Pseudonocardia sp. McavD-2-B | reverse complement strand
CCCCGACCGTCTCCGCGTCCGACGCCGGTCCGGCGGCGCCCAGGGGCCATCGCCGCCTCCCCGACGACGCCACCGTGCAGCTGCCCGCCGTCGGTCGCGGGGATGCGCCCCGCCCCGTGGGGAACCCGGCCGACCGTCGCTGAGCCGGCGGCCTGCGCCGGAGCGGGACGGCGTCCGGGACCGCCGCACACGTGCACGTCCGCCGCACCGGCCGCACCGGCCGCACCGGCCGCACCGGCCGAGTGAGGCCGGGCACCCGTCGTCGCGCCGGGTTGTGCCCCGCCCCCCGCCGACGGAAGTCTCGACGGTTCGACCGCGTCCCGGAGATCCCGGGACGCGCAGAGGGAACTGAGGTGCTCATGGAGCGCGTAGGCGTCGTCGGCTGCGGTCAGATGGGATCCGGGATCGCGGAGGTCGCGGCACGGGCCGGGTACGGGGTGCGGGTCGTCGAGACCTCCGCCGCCGCGGTGGAGGCGGGCCGGGCCCGCCTGGAGTCGTCGCTGGCCCGGGCGGAGAAGCGCGGCCGGATCGACTCCGCCGAGGAGGCTCTGTCCCGCCTCGAGGTCGTCGAGGGGCTGGACGCGCTGGCCGACCGGGAGCTCGTCGTCGAGGCGATCGCCGAGGACGAGGCGCTCAAGACCGGCGTCTTCCGGGAGCTGGACCGGCTCGTCACCGACACCGGCGCGGTGCTGGCGTCGAACACGTCGTCCATCCCGATCATGAAGCTCGCGGTGGCGACGAAGCGTCCCGAGCAGGTCGTCGGCATCCACTTCTTCAACCCGGTGCCGGTGCTGTCGCTGGTCGAGCTCGTCCCGAGCCTGATGACCTCCGAGGACACCCTGGCCCGGGCGCGGAGCTTCGTCGAGGAGGGTCTGGGCAAGAAGGCGATCGACTGCCAGGACCGCGCCGGCTTCGTCGTCAACGCGCTGCTGGTGCCGTTCCTGCTGTCGGCGATCCGGATGATGGAGTCCGGCTTCGCCACCGCCGAGGACATCGACGAGGGACTGGTCCGCGGCTGTGCGCACCCGCAGGGCCCGCTCGCGCTGTCCGACCTGATCGGCCTGGACACCGTGCAGGCCGTCGCGGAGTCGATGTACGCGGAGTTCAAGGAGCCGCTGTACGCGCCGCCGCCGCTCCTGGCCCGCATGGTCGACGCCGGCCTGCTCGGCAAGAAGACCGGGCGGGGCTTCCACACCTACGCCTGACCGGGCGTCCCGGGGGGCGATTGTGCTCCCCGGGACAACGTCAGTGCTCCCGGTGCCAAGACCGGCGCGCGGCGGGCGACCAGTCTCGTGGGCGACGCCATCCCACCACGAGGCGAGGAGCACCCATGACCGCGACGCACGAGGCCCCGGCGACGCCGCTGACCGAGAAGGTGGTCAAGGCCGCCTGTCCCCAGGACTGCCCGGACACCTGCGCGATGCTGGTGACCGTCGACGGCTCGGGGACGGCGACCTCGGTCGTCGGCGACCCGGACCACCCGTACACCAACGGCGGCCTCTGCGTGAAGGTCAACAACTACCTCGACCGCGTGTACGACCCGGGCCGCGTGCTGTTCCCGATGCGCCGGACCGGGCCCAAGGGCAGCGGCCGCTTCGAGCGGATCACCTGGGACGACGCCGTCACCGAGATCGCCACCCGCTTCAGGGCCATCGCCGACGAGCACGGCCCCGAGGCGATCATGCCGGTCAGCTACCTGGGCACGCAGGGCATCCTGAACGGCCTCAACGTCGGCGACCCGTTCTTCGCGAAGCTGGGCGCCACCGTCGCCGAGCGCACCTACTGCGACTCCGGCTCCTGCACCGCCTACGCCATGACCATCGGCGACACCGCCGGGGTGGACCCGGAGAGCCTCGTGCACTCCACGTTCATCCTGGTGTGGGCCTGCAACATCATGAGCACCAACCTGCACCTCTGGCCCTACATCGCGAAGGCGAGGAAGAACGGCGCCAAGGTCGTGGTCGTCGACCCGGTCCGCACCCGCACCGCCGCCGCCGCCGACCAGCACATCCCGATCCGCCCCGGCACCGACGGCGCACTCGCCCTGGCCATGGCGCACGTGATCATCGCCGAGGGCCTCACCGACGACGACTACATCGCGAACCACACCGTCGGCTACGACGAGTTCGCCGAGCGCGTCTCCCGCTACACCCCCGAGTGGGCCGAGACCGAGACCGGCGTGCCCGCCGAGACCATCCGGGTGCTCGCCCGCGAGTACGCCGGCGCCCAGCCGTCGGTCATCCGGATCGGCGTCGCCGTCGAGCGGCACGCCGGCGGCGGCCAGACCGTGCGCGCCCTGTCCTGTCTGCCCGGCCTCGTCGGCGCCTGGCGCAGGCCCGGCGGCGGAATCCTGCAGCTGCCGCTGTGGGCGTTCCCCGTCAACTGGGGCGCCTTCATGCACCCGGAGATGCTCACCCCCGGCACCCGGGTCATCAACCAGTACCGGCTCGGTGCCGCGCTCGCCGGTGACCTGCCCGCCGGCCCGCCGATCAAGGGCCTGATGGTCTACAACTCCAACCCGGTCGTCACCACGCCCGACCAGGACCGGCTGATCAAGGGTCTGGAGAGCGAAGACCTGTTCACCGTCGTGTCGGAGCAGTTCATGACCGACACCGCGGAGTACGCCGACATCGTCCTGCCGGCCACGACGCAGCTCGAGCAGGACGACATCATGTTCTCCTGGGGTCACCTCTTCGTGACCTACAACCACCGGTCCATCGAGCCGCTGGGCGAGGCCGTCCCGAACACCGAGATGTTCCGCAGGCTCGCTGCCGCGATGGGCTTCGACGACCCGGTCTTCCGGCGCACCGACTCCGAGATGATCGCCGAGGCGTTCGACTGGTCCCACCCGCACATGGAGGGGATCACCGTCGAGTCGCTGAAGGAGCAGGGCTGGCAGCGGCTCAACGTGGCCCCGCCGGAGGCCTACGCCCCGCACGCCGAGGGGAACTTCCCGACGCCGTCGGGCAAGGCCGAGTTCGTCTCCGCCGCCGCGGCGGGCGGCAACTTCGTCGTCCCGCTGTTCCGGCAGGGCTCCAACGACCACCAGCCCGGCCAGCCGGTCGACCCGCTGCCGCACTACATCCCGCCGCGCGAGTCCGCCGCCGCGGACCCCGAGCTCGCCGCCCGCTACCCGCTCAACCTGCTCACGCCCAAGTCGCACGCGTTCCTGAACTCGAGCTTCGCCAGCCACGAGTTCCACCGCCGCGTCGCGAACGAGCACACCCTGATCATCCACCCGGACGACGCCGCTGCCCGCGGCATCGCCGAGGGGGCGCCGGTGCGCGTGTTCAACGACCGGGGCGAGTTCACCGTCGTCGCGTCGCTGCAGGACACCGTGTCCCGCGGGGTCGTGGTGAGCCCGATGGGCGGCTGGCGCAAGAACTCCAAGGCCGGCACCACCCTGGCCGCGGTCAACCCGACCGTGTTCGGCGACCTGGGCAACGCGCCCACGTTCTCCGACACCCTCGTCGAGGTCGAGACCGCCTGAGCCACGCGGCTCGGCCGGAGACCCCTTGCTCCGGCCGAGCCGCGTACCCACGTGCTGTCACCGTCCACATCGGAGGAAATACCCCGTGGCCTACGTCATCACCGAAGCCTGCATCGACGTGCAGGACCGCGCCTGCATGGAGGAGTGCCCGGTCGACTGCATCTACCCCGGCGAGCGGATGATGTACATCCACCCCGACGAATGCGTCGACTGCGGCAAGTGCATGCCCGCGTGCCCCAGCGAGGCCATCCACTGGGAGCACAGGATGCCCCCGGAGCACCAGGACTTCGTCGAGGCCAACGCGCTGTTCGTGCGCGAGCAGGGCTTCTCCGGCGGCGGCGAGGACGCCGATCCGGCCGACGGCGACCACCCGATCGTCGCGCAGCGGAGGCCCCGGTGAGCGGCGAGCTCACCGCCGACCTGGTCGTCGTCGGCGCCGGGCCGACCGGGCTCTACGCCACGTACTACGCGGGCTTCCGCGGGCTGTCCGTGGTCGTCGTCGACGCGCTCGACCAGCTGGGCGGGCAGATGTCGGTGCTCTACCCGGAGAAGCCGGTGTTCGACGTCGCGGGCTTCCCCCGGGTCCGGGCGCAGGACCTGGTCGACTCCCTGGTCGAGCAGGCCGCCCTGACCGAGCCGACCTACCTGCTCGGGCACGACGCCGTGGAGCTGGAGCAGTTCGACGACGGTGTCGCCGTCACCACCGACCGCGGCGTGCGGATCCGGGCCGGGGCGCTGCTGGTCACCGGTGGCATGGGCCGGTTCACCCCGCGGCCGCTGCCCGCCGGCGGCGACTACGCCGGACGCGGGCTGCGTTACGCGGTGCCCCGCCCGGCCGAGCTGACCGGCAAGGACGTGCTGATCGTCGGCGGCGGGGACTCGGCGGTGGACTGGGCGCTGTGCCTGGAGCCGCTGGCCGCGTCGGTCACCCTGGTGCACCGCCGCGACGCCTTCCGCGCGCACGAGCGCAGCGTGACCGAGCTGCGCGCCTCGTCGGTGCGGATCCTGACCCCCTACGAGGTGCACGACGTCCGCGGCGACGGCCACGTCTCCGAGGTCGACGTGTCCGGCCCGGACGGCGTCGAGACCCTGCGGGTCGACGAGATCGTCGCCGCGCTGGGGTTCAAGGCCGACCTCGCGGCGCTGTCGAACTGGGGGATCGGGATGAGCCGCCGGCACATCGCCGTCGACCGGTCGATGCGCACGACGCTGCCCCGGGTGTTCGCGGCCGGGGACATCACCGACTTCGACGGCAAGGTCCGGCTGATCTCGGTCGGGTTCGGCGAGGCCGCCCTGGCGGTCAACAACCTCGTCCCGCTGGTGCGCCCCGACCTCCCGGTGGTGCCCGGCCACTCGAGCGACGCGGCATGATCGGCCCGGCGCCGGAGCGTCCCGGGACGGGGTGGGCCCCCGGCAGCACCGGCGAGGCGATGATCGCGCACCCGCGGACGTGCGGGCGCACCACCACGGTGCACCAGGCCCGGGAGGTGTTCCGCGACGACCACGTGCACGCGCTGCTCGTCGTCGACCGGGGTGTGTTGCTGGCCGTGGTGGAGCGCGGCGACCTCGACGGCCGTCCCGCCGCGGCGCCGGTCCGCTGGCTCGGCACCCTGGCCGGGCGCACCGTCGCCCCCACCGCGCCGGCGACCGCGACGCGCGACCGGATGCGGGCCGAGGGGCGCAGGCGGCTCGCCGTCGTCGACGGGCACGGCCGGTTACTCGGTCTGCTCTGCCTCAAGCGGTCCGGGGCCGGCTTCTGCACCGACGAGGGGGTACGGGCCAGGGCGGCCGAACGTGCCGCGCGACGACGTCCTCACATCGGAGCAACACGTTCGTGACGTCCACGTGCGATGCTCGGGTATGGCATTGGTCACGATCGACACCACCACCGTGGCCGAGACCGACCGGCTGGACTTCTGGCGCGCCACGGTCTGCGACCAGTTCGTCGCGCTGGACGTGACACCGTCCACCACCGGTCTGGTCTCCGGACGGGTCACCGCCTCCTCGGTGGCCGGTACCCACCTGCGGCGGATCTCCTCGGTGCCGCACCGCTTCGAGCGCACACCGCGCCAGGTGCGGGCGGCCGACGAGGACTACCTGCAGATCGCGCTGGCCCGCCGTGGCCGCACACTCGTCGCTCAGGACGGACGGGAGGCGGTGATCGGCCCCGGCGAGTTCGTGATCTACGACAGCAGCAGGCCGTTCACCTTCGTCACCACCGACAGCTTCGAGTACCAGGTCTGCCTGCATCCCAAGAGCGCGCTGCCGCTGTCCCGGGCGGAGATGGCCGAGGCCACCGCGGTCGCCCTCGACGGCCGTCGCGGCGTCGGCGCGATGCTGCCGCCGCTGCTGTCCTCGCTGGACCGGGCGATCGGCGACGACGTCCCCGTGGCCGCGCAGGAGGCCGTCGCACGGACCATCGGGGATGTGTTCGTCGCGCTGGTCCGCAGCACCGTGCCGGCGACCGCCCCGGAGAACCTGCACGTCGCCCGGGCCCGCGGTGTCATCCGCGAGCGCATCGCCGACCGCGACCTGGACCCCGCCGGGATCGCCGCGGCCTGCGCGATCTCGGTGAGCTACCTCCACAAGCTGTTCGCCGAGGAGGGCACCACGGTGGCCGGGGTCATCCGCGAGGAGCGGCTCCAGGGCGCCTGGACCGACCTGCGCCGGCCGGAGTCCGCCCACGTCGGGGTAGGCGCGATCGGCGCGCGATGGGGCATGCCGGACCCGGCGGCGTTCAGCCGGGCCTTCCGGACCCGGTTCGGGCGGTCCCCCAAGGCGCACCGCGAGTCCTGAGGGCCGGCCGGGCGGGGAGGGTCCGCCCGGCCGCTCCGTTCAGATCCGCTGTTCGCCGAGGAACCCGGTGACCAGCTTCGTCAGGTCCTCGGGCCGCTCCAGGTGCATGCAGTGGCTGGATCCCGGACCGGTGACCAGCTCGAATCGGGCGCCCGGGATGCGCTCGGCCACCGCGCGGGACTGCCAGTGCGGGGTCAGCAGGTCCTGCTCGCCGACCACGACCAGCGTCGGTGCCGTGATCGCGTCCAGCCGGTCGAGGGTGTCGTGCACGAGGTCGGCGTCCCACTGCTCGACGGTCACCTGCATCTGCGCCTCGTCCTGTGGGAACGCCGGCAGCAGCGCCTCCAGCAGGGCGCCCACGTTCGGGTCGTCGAGGGCCTGTGGGGAGAACGCGAGCCCTGACGCGGCCAGTGCGGACTCCATGTCACGGTGCACGTAGGGCAGGCGCAGCGCGGTGAGCACCGCGCGCTGGAAGCCGTCGGTGCGGCCCCAGGTGCCGTAGAGGACCTGTGAGGCGACCTGCTCGGGGCGGGCCAGCGCCATCTCCTGTGCGACGGCCGAGCCCAGTGACCAGCCGAGCAGGTGCGCGCGCGGGATCTCCAGGGCGTCGAGCAGCGCGGAGGTGTCGGCGGCCATCGAGCCGACCGTGATCGGCCCCGAGCCGCGGTCGCTGCCGCCCAGGCCCCGGTTGTCAAATGTGATCACACGATGGGTCTCGGCGAGCCGGGACGCGAGCTCGCCCCACAGCGGGATCGCGCCGGACGTGCCCATGATCATGAGCAGCGGGTCGCCGTCGCCTGCGGTCTCGTAGTTGAGCTCGACGCCGGTGGACACGGGGATGCGGGGCACGGTGGGTCTCCTCGGGGTGTGCGGTCGGTCGGGTCAGCGGTACTGCAGGCCGTCGTCGAGGTCGGCCTTCGGCAGCTCGACCCGGTCGACGTCGTGCTCGTGCATGTGGGTCCAGGGCTCACGGTCGCCCTGCCCGAACATGCGGTGCTGGGAGCGTCCGATGTAGCCGGGGTTGAAGTTGTCCTCCGAGACCCACGGCAGCCGTGGCATGTCGGCGTCCTGCGCCCGCAGCGTGGGGACGACGACCCGGTCCCCACGCTCGTCCATGCGCGCCAGGATGCGGCCGATCAGGTCGTTGACCAGGTCGATCCGCAGCGTCCAGCTGTGCCGGAAGTACCCGAAGGCGTAGGCCATGTTCGGGATGTCGCTGATCATCAGACCGCGCCAGGTGACGTGCCGGGTGAAGTCGACCGGCTCGCCGTCGACGGTGAAGGGGATGTCGCCGAACACCGCCAGGTCGAAGCCGGTCGCGGTGACGACGACGTCGGCCTCGATCACCTCGCCGGAGGAGACCTGCACGCCCTTCTCGGTGAACTCGGAGATGGTGTCGGTGACGACCGAGGCCTTCCCCGCGCGCATCGCGGCGAAGAAGTCGCCGTCGGGCACGAACGCGATGCGCTGCTGCCACGGCCGGTAGCGGGGGACGAAGTGCTTCTCGACGTCGGTGCCCTCGGGCAGCAGCGGCCGGATGGTCTCGACCAGGAACTCGTGCAGCGCGTCCGGGTCGTCGCGGCCGGTGGTCGCCAGCCAGTCGAGCTGCTGGACGTAGGTGCGGCGCAGGATCTCGTGGGTCCACTCGCCGGGCAGGTCGAGCGGCTCCAGCATCGTCGCGAGCTCGTGCACGGTCGGCGCCGGGAACCAGTACGACGGCGAGCGCTGCAGCATCGTCACGTGTTCGGCGGTCGCGGCCGTCGCCGGGACGACCGTCGCCGCGGTCGCGCCGGATCCGATGACCAGCACCTTCTTCCCCGTGACGTCGAGGTCCGACGGCCAGGACTGCGGGTGCACGACCGTCCCGGCGAAGCGCTCGGTGCCCGGCCACTCCGGGGTGTAGGGCTCGTCGTGGTTGTAGTAGCCCTGGCACATCCACAGGAACGACGCGGTCATCCGCAGGGTCTCGCCGGTGTCGGTGCGTGTGACGTCCGCGGTCCAGAGGTTCTCCTCCGAGGACCAGCTCAGCGCGGTGACGCGGTGGTGGTAGCGGATGTGCCCGGCGAGGTCGTCCTCGTCGATGACCTCGTGGAGGTAGGACAGGATCTCCCCGCCCGCTGCGATCGACGGTCCCTTCCACGGCTTGTGCCGGTAGCCGTAGGTGAACAGGTCGCTGTCCGAGCGGGCACCGGGGAAGCGGTGTGTCCACCAGGTCCCACCGGGGGCGTCCTGGGCCTCCAGCAGCACGAAGCTCCGCTCCGGGAACTCCTCCCGCAGCCGGTGCGCGGCGCCGATGCCGGACACCCCGGCCCCGACGATCAGGACGTCGACGTGCTCGGTGGTCGTGGTGGCCATGGGGGTCCTCCCGGTGCAGGGGTGACGACAGTCACCCGACGCTAGGTCGGATCGGGCGTCCCGCGGGTGTCCGAACTTCGGACAGCGACAGGTGTTGACCGGTGACGCATCATGTGATGACGAGCACAGAGAGGTGCGTCGATGGGGGATCTGCTCGCACGCCGTCGCGAGCTCGTGTCCGCGCGGGCCGAGCTGCTCGACCGGCCCGACGTCGCGTTGCCCGGCGTGCCCGGCCACGTCGTCGCGTCGTGGCGGCGCAGCATCGCGGGCGGGGTGGACCCGGCGATGATCGTGAACCGGTTCCACCCCGACCTCGACACCGGCTCCCGGCTGGTCCGCTGCGCGCGCCCGGTGATGGAGCAGCTGGTCGAGCAGGTCGCCGGGATCGGGGTGTGCGTCGCGCTCACCGACCACCGGGCCCGGCTGCTGGTGCGGCTGGACACCGACGCGGTGATCGCCCGGTCCGCGGACGTCAACGCGTTCGCCGCCGGGTTCGGCTACGCCGAGGGCGCGGTGGGCACCAACGGGGTCGGGACCGTGCTGGAGTCCGGCCGGCCGGTGCACATCGTCGGCGCCGAGCACTTCGTCGAGCAGCTCCACGACTACGCCTGCGCCGGCGCCCCGGTGCGCGACCCGGCGACCGGGCGGATCGAGGCGGTACTCGACCTGTCCTGCCGCGCCGAGCACTCCTCGCCGCTGCTGCTGTCGCTGGTGCGCTCCGCGGCCGCGCGCATCTCCGACGCCCTGCTCCACGACCGCGACCCCGCCCAGCAGGCCCTGTTCGACGCCTACGCCCGCACCGAGTCCCGCACCCGGCGGGCGGTGCTCGCCGTCGGGCGCCGCACGGTGCTGGCGAACACCGCGATGCAGACCCTGCTCGACGCGGGCGACCACGCCGCGCTCACCGACCACGCCCGGTTCCTGCTGCTCCGCGGCCCCGGCGTCGACGACCGGGTGGACCTGCCGTCGGGGACACGGGCGCGGCTGCGCGGCGCGGTCGTCCCGGTCGGCGGGTCGGTCGCCGGCCTGGTGGCGGTGGTGACGCTGCTGCGCGAGCCCGACGGCGGCGGCTCCGCCGGATCGGTCGCGGCGACCCCGCGGTCCG
>NZ_JAMXSG010000228.1:0-9795 GCF_024124365.1 Pseudonocardia sp. McavD-2-B | reverse complement strand
GGTTCGGCGCGACCGGACGGTCCGCCGACACGGCGGCGGCCGCACCGGCAATCGAGGCGACCGGGCCGGTGACCACGACGCCACGCGCGGCCGCCCCCGCCACGGCCGCCGCGCCGGTGCGGGTCGCGAAGGACCCGACCGCGCTCACCGTGCTGCGGGTCCTCACCTACGTACTGGTGTCGCTGTCCTGCCTGGTCTTCCTGGCCGGGGTGGTCTACGGGCTCGTGGTGTACCTGGAGTTCCGCTCGGCGCTGGGCACGTCACCGCTGTTCGGGGGCGGCACGCCGTTCGGGAGCTGGTGAGGGCGCCGGGCGTGGCTCACGGCTCCGCGAGCCACGCCCAGGACAGCGGCGGGAGATGGGCCCGCCCGCCCTCGGTGCGGACCGGCCCGTCCGAGGACAGCACCGTGTCCAGGCCGGTGACCAGGGCGGCGTCGACCGAGGCGGGCCGGTCGGACACGTTGACCAGCCCGACGAAACGACCGCCGCGCGGGTGCCGCCGCGTCCACCCGAGCACCGCCGGGTCGTCGAGCACGGGCACCTCCACCGGCGCCGACGCGTGCAGCGCGGGCAGCTCGGCCCGCACCGCGGCGAACCCGGTCAGCGCACCGAACACCCGCCCCTCGACGGTGTCCGGGTCGTAGCGGCGGGCGAACGCGGCCTCGTCCATCGGGGGCCGGTGCATCCAGCGGTTGTCCGCGGCGCGCTCGGGGTCGGCGCGGTAGCCGGTGTCGTTGGCCAAAGCCAGCTCGTCGCCCATGTAGAGCAGGGGGATGCCGCCCCAGCCGTAGACGACGGCGTGCGCGAGCAGCAGGCGTCGCACTCCCGCGTCGAGGGCGGCGGGGTCGTGGCGGGCGCGGGCGTCGTCGATGCCGCAGAGCGCGGCGGCGCTACCGGAGATGCGGGCGTCCCCGGTGTCCGGGTCCTCCTGGAACAGGGCGCCGCGGGCGAAGCTGCCCGGGAAGCGTCCGGCGAAGAAGTCGTTGAGGAACCGCCGGTGCGACGGGCCGTCCCAGCCGACGGCGGCGGCGTCGACGTCGGAGACGGCCCAGCCGATGTCGTCGTGGCAGCGGACGTAGGTCGCCCACGCCGTCGTCGGCGGGGCGGGGGTCATGCGGCGCAGCGCGTGCGCGGCGAGGCGGGCGTCGCGAGTGGCCAGGCTCGACCACACCATCACCATGAGCTGGTTGTGGTAGGCCAGTTCGCACTCGGGGCGGTAGCGGTCGTGTGCGCCGAGGTAGCCGACGAGGTCGTCGGGCGCGACGATCGCCTCCGCCTTGAAGACCACGGCCGGGGCCGCGATCCGGGTGAGCGCGTGCAGCGCCTGCAGCACGTCGTGGGCCTCGGGCTGGTTCTGGCAGTTCGTGCCGAGCCGCTTGCCGAGGAACGGTGCCGCGTCCATCCGCAGGACCTCGACCCCGCGCCCGGCCAGGGTGAACACGGTGCCGAGCATCGCGGCGAACACCTCGGGACAGGTCCAGTCCAGGTCCCACTGGTAGTCCCAGAACGTCGTCCACACCCAGCCGCCGTCGCCGCCGTTCGCCCCGGGCACCCAGCTGAACGATCCGGGCGCGCGGTCGGGGAAGACGTCGGGGATCGTCGCCTCCCAGGCGTCGGGCATCTCCCGGTCCGGGTAGGCGGTGTAGAAGCCGGCGTAGCGCGGGTCGCCGGCGAGCCAGCCGCGCGCCCACGGGTGCTCGGCGGCGGTGTGGTTGAGGACGAGGTCCACGCACAGGCTCATGCCGCGCTCGCGCAGCGCCCCGGCGAGGGACTCCAGGTCGTCCATCGTGCCCAGCCGCGGGTCGACGGCGGTGTAGTCGGCGACGGCGTAGCCGCCGTCGTTCTCGCCGTCGCGCGGCCTGAGCAGCGGCATCAGGTGCAGGTACCGCACGCCCAGGTCGGACAGGTGGTCCAGGCGGGTGCGGATGCCGCGCAGGGTGCCCGCGAAGCGGTCGGTGTAGGCGACGTAGCCGACGGTGCGGGGGTCCTGGAACCAGTCGCCGTCGACCTCGCGGCGGCGGTCGAGCTCGCGCAGCGCCTGCGGGCGGGCGGCCGCGGCGGCCAGCGCGGCGCGCACCAGCCGGGCGGTCAGCCCGCCCGGGTCGGCGACGGCGCCGTAGAGGGCCTCCAGCGGCAGGTGCGCATCGGCGTACCAACGTTCGGTGCGGGCGAGGAACCCCGCCGCCTCGACCGCGCCGAGCGCGGCGACCGCCTCCCGGGACAGCTGCGGGAGCAGGTCGTGCAGGGCGCCCCGGGCCCGGCGGCGACGCTCCGAGTCGGGCCGGGCGCGGACGGCGTCGCCCGCAGCGGTCGTGCTGATCACCGCGCCATCCTGCCGAACGGCGCCGCCGCTGTCAGGTGCGCGCCGGCACCTGCCGCAGCCGGGCGACGAAACCGGCCGGGCCGCCCGCAGCGCGACGGTGGAGTCGGCGTCCGGGTCCTCGGTGGGGCTGCGGCCGGTGCCGCGCGGGTCGAACCTGACGACGGTGTGGTCGGCGGCCATCGCGTCGGCGAGCGAGCCGAAGCCCTCGGCGCCCATCGGCGAGCCGACGAGCACGAGCAGCGGGCCGGTGCCGCGGACGTCGAAGGTGATGCGGGCGTCCGGGCGGTCGAGCAGATCCGTCGTCACGACGGTCATGGGTGCCTCCTCGCGGGCGGTGTCGCGGTGCCGACCGTCGGCGGGCACCGGACTCCTCGCCGTACCGTGGGAGGCACTCCGACAGAACGGACGAAGCCCCCGTGAAGACCCGCGTCGCCCCGGTGCTGGGCGTGCTCCTCGTGCTGGCCCTGCTCGTGGGCGGTCTGGCCTGGTTCGCCGGAAGCCGCGGGTTCACCCCCGACGACCTGCGCGAGCTGGTCGATCCGCCGCCGCCGGAGCAGTGCGACCAGCCGGACCCGACGACCTCGGGCTGCCTCACCCCGTCCGCGCTGCGCCTGCACGACGCCGCCGTGGCCCGGTTCGGCGAGCCGGGCCCGTCAGCACCGGTCCGGGCGGTCACCTGCTGGTCGGAGCACGCGTGGAACCCCTCGAGCGACCACCCCGCCGGCCGGGCCTGCGACTTCTTCCCGGCCGGCTACGGCGACTTCCCCGCCGGCCAGGACCTGGAGGACGGCTGGGCCGTCGCGACCTGGCTGCGCGAGAACGCCGCCGAGCTGCGGGTCCGCTACGTGATCTGGCAGGGCCGGATCTGGTACCGCGGCACCGGGGACTCCGGGGAGGGCCGGGAGAACTGGGGCCGGCCCTACGACGGCGGCGGGGTGTACGACCCGGAGGACGCCACCGGCGGGCACTACGACCACGTCCACGTCAGCGTCCGCCGGTGAGCACCCCGCTCACAGCACGTGCTGGCCGTACATCTCCCCCAGCGGGTCGGCGATGAGCTCGATGCGCGCACCGTCGGGGTCGCGGAAGTAGACCGAGACACCGGAGTGCACCTCGTGCTCCACCCCGGCCTCGGCGAGCCGCGCGACGAGCTCGTCCCACCGCTGCGGCTCGACGCTGATCGCCATGTGGTGCAGCCCGCCGAGGACCTCGGCGTAGGGGCCGACGTCGAGGCCCGGGAAGTCGAAGAACGCGAGCAGGTTCCCGTTGCCGATGTCGAAGAAGAAGTGCGAGGACCCCGGGTAGTCCCGGTTCTCGATCAGCTCGGTGAGCGGGAAGCCGAGGACATCCTGGTAGAAGCGCACGGTCCGCTCGACATCCGAGCTGACCAGCGCGGTGTGGTGCAGGCCGCGGGCGGTCGAGGCCGGCCGCTCCCCCGCCGGCTTCAGGTGGGCGGTGCGGATGCGGTCGCGGGCGGCGTCGAGGGCGGCGATGTCGGTGGGGGTGCCGGTGTCGGTCATGGCGGTCAGCCCTTCAGCAGTGAGGTGAAGTCGGGGACGTCGGCGAACAGGTCGGTGCGGGTGGCCGGCGGCCGGGCGGCGACGGCGTCGGCCAGCTCGCCCGCGGCGCGCCCGACACGGCCGTCCAGTGTGGTGCCCACCTCGGTCGCGCCCCAGTCCTCGGAGGCGGCGAACACCGCGGTCGGGACCGTCGCGGCCCGCAGGTACGCGAACAGCGGGCGCATCGCGTGCTCCAGGGCCAGCGAGTGCCGCGCCGTGCCGCCGGTCGCGGCGAGCAGCACCGGGGTGCCGGTGAGTGCGTCGCGGTCCAGGACGTCGACGAAGGTCTTGAACAGCCCGCTGTAGGACGCCGAGAAGATCGGCGTCACGGCGACGACGGCGTCCGCCGCGGCCACCGACTCCAGCACCGGCGCCAGCGCGGTGTTCGGGAAGCCGGCGACCAGGTGGTCGGCGAGGTCGCGGGCGTGCTCGCGCAGCTCCACGACCTGCACCTCGGCCCGCTCGCCCCGGTCGGCCAGTGCGGCCGTGACCGCGGCGGCGAGGCGGTCGGCCAGCAGCCGGGTCGACGACGGCGTCGACAGCCCGGCGCTGAGCACGACGATCCTGCGGGTGGTCATCACGCGACCTCCTTCTCCTGCGTCCCGGTGCTGTCGGTGCTGCCGGTGCCCGCGGCGTCGCGGGCGGCGACCAGCGAGGCGTGGGTCGGCGCGTCCGGGACGCCCGGCGCGCGCAGCGCGGCGAACTCCTTGCGCAGCACCGGCACGACCTCCTCGCCCAGCAGGTCGAGCTGCTCCAGCACGGTCTTCAGCGGCAGGCCGGCGTGGTCGATGAGGAACAGCTGGCGCTGGTAGTCACCGACGTAGTCGCGGAAGCCCAGCGTCCGCTCGATGACCTGCTGCGGGCTGCCGACGGTCAGCGGGGTCTCGCGGGTGAAGTCCTCCAGCGAGGGCCCGTGCCCGTAGACCGGCGCGTTGTCGAAGTACGGCCGGAACTCGCGCACCGCGTCCTGGCTGTTGCGGCGCATGAACACCTGCCCACCGAGGCCGACGATCGCGCGGTCGGCCGGTCCGTGACCGTGGTGCTCCCAGCGCGTGCGGTAGAACTCGACCATCCGCTTCGTGTGCGACGCCGGCCAGAAGATGTGGTTGTGGAAGAAGCCGTCGCCGTAGTAGGCGGCCTGCTCGGCGATCTCGGGGCTGCGGATCGAGCCGTGCCACACGAACGGCGCGACGCCGTCGAGCGGGCGCGGGGTCGAGGTGAAGCCCTGCAGCGGGGTACGGAAGTGCCCCTCCCAGTCGACGACCTCGGTGTCCCACAGCTTGCGCAGCAGCGCGTAGTTCTCGACCGCCAGGTTCAGGCCCTGCCGGATGTCCTGGCCGAACCACGGGTAGACCGGGCCGGTGTTGCCGCGGCCGAGCATGAGGTCGACGCGGCCGCCCGCCACGTGCTGCAGCATCGCGAAGTCCTCGGCGATCTTCACCGGGTCGTTCGTGGTGATCAGCGTGGTCGAGGTGGACAGCTGCAGGGTCTCGGTGACGCCGGCGAGGTAGCCGAGCGTGGTGGTCGGCGACGAGGAGAAGAACGGCGGGTTGTGGTGCTCGCCGATCGCGAAGACGTCGAGCCCGACCTGCTCCGCGTGCTTCGCGATGGTCAGGACGTCCTGGATCCGCTGGGCCTCGGTCGGCGTGCGGCCGGTCGTCGGGTCCGGCGTGACGTCGCTGACCGTGAAGACTCCGAACTGCACGGCTTCCTCCTCTGCTCGTCGACGGCTCATTGGTTGATCCGTCATCTACATCCTGCGGCAACATAGATGATGAGTCAACTATTCCGCTACGATGGTGCCGTGACACGGTGGCTGGACGAGCGCGAGCAGGTGGCCTGGCGAGGGCTGCTCCGGATGCAGGCACGCCTGCAGGGCGAGCTGCACCGGCGGCTGCAGACCGGGTCGGGGCTCTCGCTCACCGACTTCGACGTGCTCGTCGCGCTGACCGACCGGCCCGACGAGCGGTGCCGGGTGCTGGAGCTGGCGACGCTGCTGGAGTGGGAGAAGAGCAGGCTCTCCCACCACCTGGCCCGGATGCAGAAGCGCGGCCTGGTCGCCCGCGAGGAGTGCGACGACGACGGCCGCGGCAACTACGTCGTGCTCACCGAGCAGGGCCGCGCGGCGATCGAGGCTGCGGCACCGGGGCACGTGGAGACCGTGCGGGAGCTGGTCTTCGACGCCCTCTCCGACGACGACGTGGCCGCCCTGACCCGGATCACCGCCGCCGTGCAGGCCCGGCTCGACGGTCGCGACCCCCGCTGACCGCGTTCCGCGGAACGCGCGACGGCCCGCACCGGGCGTCGCCGGTACGGGCCGTCGTGAGCGGGACCGCGATCAGAACAGCAGGTCAGGGCACCAGGATGGCGCGGCCCCTGACCCTCCCGGCGTCGAGGTCGTCGAGCGCGGACTGGAAGTCGTCCAGGGCGTAGGTGCTGGTGTGCAGGGTGACCCGGCCGCGGGCGGCCAGCTCCATCAGGTCGCAGAGATCGTTGTAGGACCCGACCAGGTTGCCGACCACGTTCACCTCGGCCGAGATCAGATCGATCGTCGGGACGTCGACGTTCTCGCCGTAGCCGACCACGTGGTAGTCCCCGGCGCGCCGGGTCATCGCCAGGCCCTGGGCGGTGGAGCCGCCCTCGCCGACGAAGTCGATGACGGCCTCGGCGCCGTTCCCGCCGGTGAGCGACAGGACCTCGTCGACCTGCCCGCCGTCGGCGACGATCCCGTCGTCGGCGCCGATCTCCAGCGCCAGCTTCACCGCGTCCGGGTTGCGGTCGAGCACGACCAGCCGGGCCGGGGTCAGCGCCTTCAGCACCTGGATGCCGATGTGGCCGAGCCCGCCCGCCCCGATGACGACGCAGGTGTCGCGCGGACCCAGCCGGCGTGAGGCCTTGGCCGCGGCGTGGTAGGCGGTGAGACCGGCGTCGGCGAGGGCGGCGACGGCGGCGGGCTGCAGCGACGGGTCCAGCTTGACGACGCTGCGCGCCGAGGTGCGCAGGTACTCGGCGTAGCCGCCGTGGGTGTCGATGCCCGGGAACGCCGAGGCGGTGCAGTGCACGTCGTCGCCGGAGCGGCAGGCGCGGCACAGGCCGCAGGTGGCGAGCGGGTGCAGGATGACGCCGTCGCCCTCACGGACGTGGGTCACGGCCGACCCCACGGACTCGACCCAGCCCGCGTTCTCGTGGCCGATCGTGTAGGGCAGCGTCACCTGGGACTTCTCCGCCCACTGCCCCTCGAGGACGTGCAGGTCGGTGCGGCAGACCCCGGCGCCGCCGATCCGGACGACGACGTCGAACGGGTCGACGACCTCCGGCTTCGGGACCTCGGTCAGCTCCATCGGCCGGTGGTAGCCGACCACCTGTACTGCTCTCACGACACGGATCCCTTCACGGACTCGGGGTAGCGGGTCTTCAGGAGCCCGCGGCAGAAGTGGGCGTTGCCCTCGATGGAGATCCGCACCGAGCGGGCCATCCGCAGCTTCAGCGGGACCTGCTCGGCCGGGTACGGGACGCCGTCGTGGCCGACCAGGACCGGCCGGTCGCCGCCGGTGGGCAGGCCGATCGCCGCGCGGCGGCGCAGCAGGGCGTCGGTGGCCGGGCCCGCGGGCAGGTCGGCCAGGGTGACGCCGTGCAGCGACTCGGGCGTCCGGTCCGGGTCGACCCGCAGCAGCCCGGTGAGCGAGCGCTCCATCGCGGCGGTGTGCGCCTTGCGCCGGAAGGTCTCGCGCAGCTCGTCGAGGTCGGACTCGGCCTCGTGCCGGAAGGTGCCCTTGTAGCCGGCGTCGGCGGCCAGCCCGGCGTTGATGAGGTCGGAGTCGTGGTGGTCGTCGAGCTCGACCACGACCTCGCCGGTCCAGTCCAGCGCGGTGAGCACGTCCTTCGCGTCCGAGCACATCAGGTAGGCGAAGTTCGGCGCGCAGAACGCGGTGGGCAGGCGCAGGTGCACGGTGACCCGGTCGCCGTCGACGTCGAGGGAACGGACGAACTCCAGGTCGGTGATCGGCTCGTCCAGCTCGGGGTCGACGACGGCGTCGAGCGCCCGGAACGCCTGGTCCGTACGCGAGGTGCGGGCGAGGGCGGGGGCGCTCACGAGGCCACCGGGACCTCGGTCGGGGTCTCGTCGCGCAGCTGCAGCTCGGCGGGGACCTCGATGTCGTACATCGCCGCGGCGTTGAGACCCAGGATCTTCTTCTTCTGGGCGGTGGTCAGCGGCGCGTACTCGGACAGCTCGTCCGGGATCTCGAAGTCGACGAAGCGCTCGACCAGCCAGCGCGGGGTCCAGATCGCGTAGTCGCTGGAGAACTGGATGCGGTCCTCGCCCAGCCAGTACAGGAGCTCGCCGATGATCTGGCCGAAGTACTTGGGCCGGGTGTGGATGAACGGCATCGCGACAGCCAGGCCGGCGTGCACGTTCGGTTCCTGGGTGGCGATCCAGCAGAAGTCCTCGAGGCGCGGCAGGCCGCAGTGCTCGACGACGAAGTTCAGGTCGGTGAAGTCGGTGGCGACCTTGTCCACGTCGGCGACGTCGAACGCGTCGCGGTCCAGCGGGCGGATGGTGGGGCCCTTGTGGATGTGGATGTTGCGGATGCCCAGCTCCTGGGCCGCCTCGAGGTACTTGTAGGACCAGTGGTCGTCGAGCTTCCAGCCGCGGGACTCGCCGTGCCACTCCGCGGTGTAGAGCTTCGCGCCCTTCAGGCCGAAGCGCTTCGCGTCCTCGCGCAGCTGCCGCAGGCCCTGCTCGCCGTTGCGGGGATCCCAGTGGTGGTTGTAGGTCAGCTTGTCCGGGTGGGCCTGGGCGAGGGCGAAGGCCTCCTCGGTCTGGCCGAACCCGTTGTCGTAGAACTCGCCCAGGTAGGCGGGCTGGAAGACGGCATGGTCGACGTGGCCGTCGGTGAACAGATCCTTCATCAGCCGCTCGCCGCCCTGGTAGAGGTAGTCCTCGTAGGGCCAGACCTCGGACTCGGGGCTCAGGTTGCGGTGGTAGTCGTAGAAGCAGTCGATGAACTGCTTGCCGTGGATGTTGCGCTGGTTCTCCGGGCGTGCGTCCCACAGCGCCACGTGGGCGTCCACGATGAAATAGGATTCGCCGTTCTTCGAGTACATCGTTGTCCTCTCGGTCGCGGCGAGGTGGTGGACACCCCGCGACTGCGCGGGCCGGTGGGGATCCCGCGTCGAGGGCCGAAGGTAGGAACGGCGGCGCCCCGGCGGTCGTGATCACCGTCTCAACCTGAGACGAGACGGCGTCGCGACGGCGTCGCGGATATGACACGGTCGTGAGCAGCAGGTACGAGGAGGTACGCGCGATGGGGCAGTCACTGGCTCCGGCCCGGATCTCGGCGTCCTGGGCGCGCAGCGAGACCTACGGCGCCCCCACCGAGGCGGTCGACCCGGCGTTCACCGGCGCCGTCGACGACGGCTCGCTGTTCGCCCGGTGCGGCGGCGAGGTGCTCGCCGGGCTGCACGAAGGCCTGCCGGGCGAGCCGATCTCGCTGATGCTGACCGACGCCGACGGCATCGTCGTCTCCCGGCTCTGCGACGAGCGCGGCCTGACCGACGCGCTGGACCGCACCTACCTCGCCCCCGGGTTCGCCTTCGGCGAGCGGGAGGCCGGGACCACCGGGCTCGGGCTGGCCCTGGCCGACCGCGTCCCCTCGCTGGTCCGCGGCGACGAGCACTACTGCACCGGGCTGTGGGGCTACACCTGCGCCGCCGCGCCCGTCCTCGACCCGGTCGACGGATCGCTGCTCGGCAGCATCAACCTCACCACCTGGTCGCAGCGCTCCGACGGGCTGCTGCTCGCGCTGGCGCGCACCGCGGCCGGGCAGACGTCCGCGCTGATGCTGGCGCACGGGCGCGGCGCGAGCCCCCGGCGCGCGCCGCGCGGCGAGGTCTTCCGGGTCGCCCCGCAGCC
>NZ_JAMXSG010000227.1:0-9806 GCF_024124365.1 Pseudonocardia sp. McavD-2-B | reverse complement strand
CGCCGTCGCCGGGCACCGGCCCGGCGCGCAACGGCGCCCCGCCACCGCCGCCCGCGCCGGAGGACCCCCCGGCCACCGAGGCACTGCCCGTCACCGGCGCGGCGGGGGCGACCCCGCCGGTGGAGCTGTTCGGACCGTTCGACTCGGAGGTGCCGGTGCCCGTGGACGACGCGGACGACACGCCGATCTTCGCGGCGGTCGCCTCGGCCTGGTTCCGTGAGCCGGGATCGACCGAGACGACGGCGCTCCCGGTCACGCAGAACGACAACTGGCGCACCGCGGGCGACGCCGAGTTCGACGCCGCCCGGATCCGGGCCGACCGGGTCGTCGACCTGCCGACCACCGCGCAGGGCCTGCCGCAGCGGCTGCCCGGGCAGGCGATGGTGCCGCCGTCGTGGCGGGACACCCCGAACGGCCTCGCACCGACCGGGTCGCGGGAGCGCCAGCCCGACCGGGTGCGCAACCGGCTGGCCAGCTACCAGCGGGGTCTGCGCGAGGGCCGCCACCGCGCCGCGGAGGACCACGGCCCGCACGGACCGGCCGGTGGTGCGCGCAACGGCGCCGTCAACGGCGCGCCGGTGCCCGGCGGGCACCGCAACGGCCACCACCTCGACGACGGCGACGACCGCAGCGTCGGCTGATCACCACTCGTGCGGCGTCCCGGCGGCCCAGCCGTCCGGGTCGTCCCACGCCTGCAGGGTGCGGCCGCTGACGAAGCGCCGCCGCGCCCCGGTCACCGGGTCGTCGAACTCCAGGGCACGCGAGAGCAGCTGCAGCGGGCGGGTGAAGTCCTCCGGCGCCCGCCGGTGCAGCTCGGGGTAGACGTCGTCGCCGAGGATCGGCACGCCCAGCCCGTTCAGGTGCACCCGCAGCTGGTGGGTCCGCCCGGTGCGCGGGGTCAGCCGGTACAGGGCCCTCTCGCCCCGCTGCCCGGCGAGCTCGACGCGGGTCTCGGCGTTCGGCTCGCCGTCCTCGGTGACGGCGGCGAACACCCCGGGCCGCTTCACGATCCGCGACACCTCGGTGCGCGGCAGCTCCAGGTCCGGGTCGAACCGGGCGAGCGCCTCGTAGGTCTTCGTGACCCGGCCGCGGGCGAACAACGTCTGGTAGGCGCCGCGCAGCTCGGGGCGCACCACCAGCAGCAGGACCCCCGCGGTGGCGCGGTCGAGCCGGTGCGCCGGGCTGAGCGCGGGCAGCCCCAGCTCGTGGCGCAGCCGCACCAGCACGGTCTGGCGGACGTGGCTGCCCCGCGGGATCGTCGCGAGCAGGTGCGGCTTGTCGACGACCACCACGTCGTCGTCGGCGTGCAGCACCGGCAGCCCGAACGGCACCGGCACCTCGTCGGGCTCGTCGCGGTAGAGCCACAGCGTCGTCGACGGCGTGTACGGCGTGGCCGGGGTGACCGGGCCGGCCGCGGTCACGATCTCCCCGGCGGCCAGCCGTACGTCGATCCGCTCCGCGACGTGCGGGAACCGGTCGACGAGGTGATCGCGCATCGTCGCCCACCCGCCGGCCGCCGGGGTGCGGACGCGGGCCGGCGCGAGGCCGTCGACCGTCGGGAGCGGGGACGCCTCCCGGGACGTGCGGCGCCGGCGGGATCTCACGGGACGGCAGCCTACGATGGCCCGTCGTGAGCTGGACGTCCTACGGTGCCTACCTGTTGATCGTCGTCGGGCTGGTGCTGATGCCCGGCCCGGACACCTTCGTGATGCTGCGCGCCTCGCTGGTCGGCGGGCGCGCGGGCGGACTCTCGACGCTGGCCGGGGTGTTCACCGGCAACGCCCTGCAGGGCGGCGCCGCGGCGTTCGGGCTCGGTGTGCTCGTCGCGAGCTCGCACACCGCGTTCACCGTGATCCGCTGGGCCGGGGTGGTCTACCTCTGCGTGCTCGGGGTGCAGGCGCTGCGGGCCGCGCGTCGCGGCGACTACCCCGTGGTCCCCGACGGTGGTCCGCGGGTCCCGGCGCGGCGGTCGTTCCTGGTCGGTTTCGGTTCGAACATCACCAACCCGAAGGTGCTGGTCATGTACCTGTCGGTGCTGCCGCAGTTCCTCGTGCCCGGGGTGACGACCACCGCCGACGCGCTGCTGCTGGCGCTGTCGGTGGCGGTGCTCGGCGGCGTCTACGGGGTCGGCCTGGTCCTCGCCGTGCACCGGGCGCGGGCCTTCTTCACCCGGCGCCGCGTGCGACGCGCCGGTGACGTCGTCGCCGGAGTCGCGCTGATCGGGTTCGGCGGGGCGCTGGCCGCCGCCTGATCTGCGGGGTTGCCCGCATGGTGGGTCTGAGTTCATGATGTGGGTACGACATCGTCGTCGATGCCCAGGGGGATCATCGTGTCGGACACCGTCATCGTGGTGAACACGGCCGTCGCCGTGCTCGCCGTCGTCGTGTTGATCGTGAGGTTCCGGCTCAACCCGGTGATCTCCCTCGTGATCGGCGCCGTCTACCTGGGCCTGACCGCCGGCCTGGGGGTGACGGGGACGGTCGACGCGGTCACCGGCGGGTTCGGCGACATCCTGGCCGACGTCGGGCTGCTCATCGCCTTCGGTGTCCTGACCGGCGCGATGCTGCACCACGCGGGCGCCATCGAACGGCTGGTCTCCGCGCTGCTGACGGCCTGCGGCCCGCGCGGGATGCCCTACGCCACCGCCGTCACCGTCTCCACCGCACTCCAGTCGATCTTCGTCGACGTGTTGCTGGTCATCTCCGCACCGCTGGCCCGGCGGATCGCTCCGCGCATCGGGGACAAGGGGCTGCCGCGCATGGCGACCGCGCTCGCGATCGGCCTGGAGTGCGGGATCGTGTTCATGGTCCCCGGTGTCGGTGCGGTCGCACTCGCCGGTGTGCTCGGGGTGCCGCTGGGCCAGATGCTGATCCTGGGCCTGGTCGTCGTGGTGCCGACCGTGCTCATCGCGACCGGGATCATGTCCGTGCTGCTGCGCCGCGGCTGGTGGGACCCGGCCCGCGACGAGCAGGAGCCGGTCGCCGCGGGCGTGCCCGCCGGTGCGGATGCCGACTCGCCGGACACCGCCGCACCCGCCGCCGGGAGCGCCGGGGGACGGCCCACCGGTACCGGCTCCCCGGACGGCGGGGGCACGGACGGGGGACACGGAGCCGGGCCCGGCGGGGGCGCGGTCCCGGCCGCCGTCGGCACCGCGGTGTCCGGCACCGCCCGTCGCGAGCTGCCGCTGGCCCTGCTGTTCGGGCCGCTGCTGGTGGGTCTGCTGCTCATCGCCGCGGGCGCCGTGCTCGACGCGGCCGGGATCACCCACCCCGTCATCGCGTTCCTGGGCGAGCCGGTGATCGCGCTGCTGCTCGCGCTGATCGGGACCACCGCCGTCGTCGGGGTCGCCCACGGGCGCGGCATGGTCGAGGCCGCGGTCTCCGACGGGTTCCGTGAGAGCGGGCAGATCCTGATCCTCACCGGCGTGGGCGGCTCGCTCGCCACCACGATCTCCGACGCCGGGCTGGGCGAGATCCTCGGCAGCTTCTTCTCCGCCGGCACCGCTGCCCCGCTGCTGATGGTGTGGCTGATCGCCGCCGTACTGCACGTCGCGATCGGGTCGGTGACGATCTCGGCGATCACCGCGGCCGGGGTGCTCGCCCCGGTCGCCCCGGTGATCGGCCTGGCCCCGGTACTGATCGCGCTGGCCGCCGGTGCCGGGGCGCTGTTCGCCGTCCACGTCACCTCGAACACGTTCTGGCTGCTGCAGTCGCTGCTCGGACAGTCCGTGCGCGGGACGCTCAAGACCTGCTCGGTCGGGGTCTCCATCGCCTCCGTCGTCGCGATCCTGGTGATCCTGCCGCTGTCGCTCGTCGTCTAAGGAGAGTCGTGTCGCAACTTCCGCTGTCCGGGGTCCGGGTGCTCGAGCTCGGCAACTACATCGCCGCTCCCACCGCGGGACGCCTGCTCGCCGACTTCGGCGCCGAGGTGATCAAGGTCGAGCGCCCCGGTACCGGCGACGAGATCCGCAACTGGCGGCTCTATGCCGGGGACACCTCGATGCTGTACCGGACGCTGAACCGCAACAAGCGCTCCATCACCCTCGACATGCGCTCGGCCGCGGGGAAGCAGGCCGTGCTGGACCTGGCCGCCCGCTCCGACGTGGTGCTGGAGAACTTCCGGCCCGGCACACTGGAGAAGTGGGGGCTCGGCCCGGCCGAGCTCGACGCCGTCAACCCCGACGTCGTGCTCGTGCGGATCTCGGCGTTCGGGCAGACCGGGCCGCTGTCGTCGCGGCCGGGGTTCGCCGCCGTCGCCGAGGCGATGGGCGGGCTGCGCGCCCTCGTCGGGGAGGCCGACCGGCCGCCGTCGCGGACCGGGGTGTCGATCGGGGACTCGATCGCCGGGCTCTACGGCGCGTTCTCCGCGATGATGGGGCTCTACCAGCGCGAGAGCCGCACGGACCGGCCTGCGCTGGACCGGCGCTGCATGGACGTCGCGCTCAACGAGGCCGTGTTCTCGATGATGGAGTCCCTCGTCCCCGACCACCTCGCCTACGGCGTCGAGCGGCGCCGCGTCGGCGGGCGGATGGAGGGCATCGCCCCGTCCAACGCCTACGTCTGCGCGGACGGGGGCAGTGTCGTGATCGCCGGCAACGGCGACTCCATCTACGGCCGGTTCATGACCGTCATCGGCCGCGCGGACCTGGGCGGCGACCCGGAGC
This sequence comes from Pseudonocardia sp. McavD-2-B, assembly GCF_024124365.1. Taxonomy (NCBI): domain Bacteria; kingdom Bacillati; phylum Actinomycetota; class Actinomycetes; order Pseudonocardiales; family Pseudonocardiaceae; genus Pseudonocardia; species Pseudonocardia sp. McavD-2-B. The sequence goes on along the minus strand of NZ_JAMXSG010000227.1, from coordinate 5,143 downwards.
TGGCCTCCAACGCGGGCCGCTGGGCGCGCCGCGACGAGCTCGACGGCGCCATCGAGACCTGGACCCGCTCGCTGCCCCGCGACGAGGTCCTCGCGAGGCTGGAGGAGGCCGGCGTCCCGGCCGGCCCGATCCACTCCGCCGCCGACATCGTCGCCGACGAGCAGTTCCGCGCCCGCGACATGGTCCAGTACTTCGACGTCGACACCGGCGGCGCCGAACCCGCACGGGTCGGGTTCCCCGGCATCGTGCCGGTGCTCGACGGCCGGTCGGTCCCGGTCCGCTCCGTCGGGCCGGACCTGGGCGCCGACACCGCCGCCGTACTCGGCGGGCTGCTCGGGTACACCCCGGACACGATCCGGGCCGCATCGGGGGAGGACGCATGAGCACCGACGGGGTCGTCCTGCGGGACGTCACGCTGCGCGACGGGCTCCAGCTCACCGGCAAGCCGCTGCCCACCGACCGCAAGGTCGGGCTGGTCCGCGCGCTGCTCGGTGCGGGTGTACCGGAGCTGGAGATCGGGTCGCTGGCCCGCGGCGACCTGGTGCCGCCGCTGGCGGACACCCTCGACGTCGTCGCCGCGCTGACACCGGAGGAGCTGGAGCGCTGCTGGGTGTGGGTGGCGACGCCGCGGCACGTGCAGAAGGCGGTGGCCGTCGGGGCCCGCAACGTCCAGTACTGCTTCTCGGTGTCCGATGCGCACAACAACGCCAACATCGGCCGTGACACCGCCGTCTCCCTCGACGCGATGCCGCAGGCCGTCGAGTACGCGCGTGCCGCGGGCGGACGCATCCAGCTGTGCCTCGCGACGGCGTTCACCTGCCCGTTCGACGGGCCCGTCGACCCGGACCGGGTGGTCGAGATCGTCGCCGACCCGCGCACCGCGGGCTCCTGCGACGTCGTCGTCTGCGACACCCTCGGGCAGGCGAACCCCGCCGAGGTCGGGTCGCTGGTCGGGCGCGTTGCGGCGGTCGCCGACGGCCGTCGCGTCGCCTTCCACGGCCACGACACCTGGGGCCAGGGCGTCGCGAACGCACTCGCCGCGGTGCAGAACGGTGCGACCGTCCTCGACGGCGCGCTGGGTGGACTGGGTGGCTGCCCGTTCGCGCCCGGGGCCAGCGGCAACACCGCCAGCGAGGACCTGCTGTTCGCGCTGCGCCCGGGCTGGCTGACCCCCGCGGTGCTGGCCGACCTCGTGACGTGGTCCGAGGACCTGCTGGCCGAGCTGGGGGAGCCCATGCGCTCGGCGACGGCGCGCGGTGTCCGCTCGAACGCCCAGGCCTTCCCGTGGACGGCGGGGCCACGCTGACACCCCGCTGCGCCCGTCCCCGTCCCCGTCCGGGACGGTCGGTCAGTACCGCATCGCGTAGGCCGTGGGGGGCTCACCGAACATCTCGGTGAAGTCCCGGGTGAGGTGGGCCTGGTCGGCGTAGCCGAGCTCGACGGCGACCTCGGCCCACCGGACCGGGCGCCCCGCCGCCATGAGCTCGGTCACCTCGTGCAGCCGGTAGCGGCGGATCACCCACTTCGGCCCGACGCCGACGTGCTCGTGGAACAGCCGCTGCAGGGAGCGGACGCTGGAGCCGGTGCCGTGGGCGAGCGCATCCACCCGGACCACTGATCGGTCCTCGGCGATCGTGGCGACCAGGTCGCGCGCCTCGGCGGCGGCCCGGTCCGGGCCACCGGCCGGGAGCCTCCCGCGCAGGTATGCGGCGAGCCCGTCCACGTCGGCGGTGACCGGGCAGACGACCGGGTCCCGACGATCGGTCACACTCGCGACCGGCGCTCCCACCAGCGCCCGCGCGGTGCCCGCCCGGAGCGCTGCACCGACCACCCGGCCGGTTCCCTGCAGCTCGCGGTGGACGTACCGGGTGGCGGGCCCGGCCAGCACGGCGGCTCCGCCGGGCTGCACGGTCAGGTGCACCTGGGGATAGGGGACGACCTTCTGCCGGTAGGGCCGGTCGTAGTCCCACTCGACGACCCAGAACTGCTCGACGAACCCGGCCAGGTCGACCGGCGGTGCCACGGTGCGCGAGCGCTGGTGGCGGGCCCGCGCCCCGGGGAGCCTGCGGGGGTCATGGTCCACGGTGGTGAGTATGCCGCGGCCCGGGGCGTGGCCGGCGGGTCTGGCGCGTTCGTCCAAGACCCGGCACCGGCCCGGCCCCTAGCGTCCCGGCCATGCACCGTCACATCGCCGCCGCTGCGGCCGCACACCTCCCGCTGGTCGCGGCCGCGTCCCGTGTCCCCTCCTCCCGGCCGACGCCGTGCGCGGGCTGGGACCTGGCGGACCTGACCGGCCACCTGCTCCACTGGACACCCGTGCTCGCCGACGTGGGACGGCGCACCGGGACCGGACCGGCGACCGACCCCGACGCGACGGCACCGATGACCGGCGACTGGCCCGCCCGGCTCGACGCCGCCCGGGACGACCTGGTGACCGTGTGGTCGGACCCGGCGACCTGGGAGGGCGCGGTGACCATGGGTGAGCGGCTCCCGGCCGCCGTCATCGGCGGGATGGTGCTGGGTGAGCTCGTCGTGCACGGATGGGACCTCGGCCGCGCGGTGGGCGTCGAGCCGGTGTGGCCCGACGACGTCCTCGAGGCCACGCTGGCCGCTGTGTCGGCGATGGCCGAGCAGGGGCGGGGGATGGGTGTGTTCGCCCCGGCCGTCGTGACCGCGCCCGGCGCGACCACGATCGAGCGAATCGTGGCGACGACCGGCCGAGACCCCGCGACGCGGTGCTGAGCCGCAGGCGTGGTGGGCCGCGGCCGGGCTCACCCCGGAGGGCGGCCGCCGAGGGTCCGGGTCAGCCGGTCCGCGGCGCCTGCCAGCAGATCCACGCTCTTCTCGCACTCCGACCGGCCGAACCGGAGCGTGGGGCCGCTGATCGTGAGCGCCGCGGTGACCTCGCCCGCGTGGTCGAAGACCGGTGCGGACAGCCCCGAGCCGCCGTCGTCGCGCTCGGCGACGGTGATCGCGAACCCGTCGCGGCGGGTGTCGTCCAGCAGTGCGCGCAGCGTCTCCGGGTCGGTCACGGTGTACTCGGTCAGCGACGGCAGCGGGCCGGCCAGCACCTCCGCGGCCAGCTCGGGGGCCCAGGCGAGCAGGACCCGGCCCGCCGAGCCGGTGTGCAGCGGGATGACCTTGCCGACGTGCATCTCCCGGCGCAGCGCGTGCCGGGTCTCGGCGACGGCGACGCACACCCGGTGCCGCCCCGCCTCGGCCCGGAACAGCGACGCGGTCTCCCCGGTGGTGTCGCGCAGCTCGCGCAGCAGCGGCCCGGCCAGCTCCAGCAGGTCCACCCCGCGGGCTGCGGCCCCGGCCCAGTAGGCCATCCGGATCCCGATCCGGACCCGGTCCCCGACCCGGTCCAGCAGCCCCTCGGCGACCATGTTCGACACCAGCCGCTGCACCGTCGAGGTCGGGATGCCGGTCGCCTGCTGGATCTCGCCCAGCCCGAGCACGGGGCGCTGCAGGGTGAACGCGTCCAGGATGTCGGTGATCTTGCCGAGGACCAGGAGCCGCTTCGGGCCCTCGCTGGTCATCCCGCGACCCGGTCCAGGAAGGCCCCCGCCGCCTCGCGGTAGCGCTCCCAGGCCGCCGGTGCCGGGTCGGCCTCGTAGCGTGCCGGTTCGGCAGCGGCGCTCCACGACGGCGGCGTCGCGCCGCCGTGCAGCGCCCACGCGGCCTGGCGGGCGGCGCCGTCGGCCACGTACTCGCCGGGCTCGGGCACCCGCACCGGCACCTCGAAGACCTGCGCGGCGATCCGGCAGACCGCCTCGGAGCGGGCCGCCCCACCGACCAGGGTCACCCCGGACACGGTGACGCCCTGCTCGCGCAGCGCCTCCAGCCCGACCCGCTGCGCGGACAGCATGCCCTCGACCGCCGCCCGGGCCAGGTTCTCCCGGGTCCCCGACGCCAGCGTCCAGCCGTGCAGTGCGCCGGTCGCGTCGGGCAGGTTCGGGGTCCGCTCGCCCTCCAGGTAGGGCACCACGACCAGGCCGCCCGCGCCCGGCTCGGCGGCCAGCGCGAGGCGGCCCAGCTCGTCGTGGTCCACGCCGAGCAGCCGCCGGGTCGCATCCAGCACCCGGGAGGCGTTGAGCGTGCACACCAGCGGCAGGTAGGCGCCGGTGGCGTCGGAGAACCCGGCGACGATCCCGGAGGGGTCCTGGGCGCGACGCTCCGAGCGGGCGAACACCGTGCCGGAGGTGCCCAGCGAGACGACGACGTCGTCGCCGGCGTCGACACCCAGCCCGGCGGCCGCGTTGTCGCCCGCCCCGGCGCCGACCCGGATCCCGCCCGGCCCGTCGACGGACTCGGCCGGGCCGAGCAGCCGCGGCAGCGCCGGCGTCGACCCGAAGAAGCGTTCCAGCAGCTCGGGGCGGTAGTCGACGCCGTCAAACCAGCCGGTGCCCGAGGCGTCGGACCGGTCGGTGACCAGCTCGTCGAGACCCGCGCCGCCGGCGAGCCCGCCCCCGCGGAGCTTCCAGGTCAGCCAGTCGTGCGGCAGGCACACCGCCGCGGTGCGGGCGGCGTTCTCCGGCTCGTGCGCGGCGAGCCAGCGCAGCTTGGCCAGGGTGATCGAGGCCACCGGGACGACGCCGGTCGTCTCCGCCCACTGCTGCGCGCCGAACTCCTCGACGAGCTCGCCGGCGGCGGCGGCCGAGCGGGTGTCGTTCCACAGCAGCGCGTCGCGGACGACCTCGCCGCGCTCGTCGAGGCAGACCATGCCGTGCTGCTGGCCCGCGACCGACAGCGCCGCGACGCCGTCGAGGCCGCCCGCGTCGTCGATCGCGGCCTCCAGCGCCTCCCACCAGAGCCGGGGCGCGATCTCCGTGCCGTCCGGGTGTGCGGCGCGCCCGGAACGGACGAGCTCGCCGGTGTCGGCGTCGCGGACGACGACCTTGCAGGACTGGGTGGAGGAATCCACCCCGAGCACCAGTGCCATGCCCCCCAGCCTGCCATCGCCGGACCGGCGCGGCGGGAGACAGGCGGGGTGGATCGGTGCCAGGGTGGTCCCATGAGATGCCCTGTGTCAACCCGCCGCTTGTTGATCTTCGAGGAGGCGTTGGAGGGCGCGGTGTCGGGTGGGGTCGTAGGCGAGGTTGTCCTGCCAGCAGTGCCAGATGACGAACAGCCAGGCGCG
>NZ_JAMXSG010000226.1:0-9871 GCF_024124365.1 Pseudonocardia sp. McavD-2-B | reverse complement strand
CGGCGCGTCGCGCCCGGCGCGGATCCGCTCGACCGTCGCCCGCGACGGTGCGGGGAACAGCGGGACGATCAGCACCCCGGCCAGGCTCGCGGCGAGGACGCCGACCCACAGGTGCTCGGCGGTGCCCGCGGGGACCCCGCCGGTCAGCACGATCAGCGCGAACAGCGGGAGCCAGAAGAACTTGGCGGGCCAGCGGGGCCCGCGACGCAACGCGGTGCGCGCCTGGACCGCGACGAGCACGGTCGCGAGCAGCGGCACGACGCCGAGCAGGGCGACGGAGGTGACCGAGGTGACGACGTCCCCGCCGATGGACCCGGCCACGGTGCCGCGGCCCAGGTAGCTGCTCTGGGTCCCGACGACGCTGCAGGTCTCGACCCGGATCGACGAGGTGGCCGACGGGCTCAGCCCGGGGACGGCCGGCACGCCGGCGGTGGCACGGCTGAACACCCCGCCCGCCCCGACGAACACCGCCAGCGGGAGCAGGCCCGCCGACAGCACTCCGATCCCGGCCAGCAGCACGGACTCGGCCGAGCCGTAGCCCGACGAGGACCCGGAGCCGATCCCCCGGCGCAGCAGCGCGACCAGCGCCGCACCCGCGGTGGGCAGCAGCCCCGTCAGCACGCCGAGCGCGGTGACCGACCAGGCCCAGTCCCCCGGGCACACGTCCGGCACACCGAGCCCGCGGATACCCTCCAGAACCCCGGCGACGAGCGCCACCAGCGCGTCCACGCCCGTCCTCACCCCCGAACTCGCTCCGGGTGCGGCCACCCGGACTGCCCACTATCGCATCACCCGGGTGGGGCCCGGCGGAGCAGCGGGTGCACGGGGGCGCGCGCGGGCGGGTGCAGCGGGGTCAGCGCACGAAGAGGTCCAGGTCGGTGTTGAACCGGTCGAGCAGCTCGGCCAGGGAGTCGCGGTCGTGGGTCGGCCAGTGCGCGATGACCTCGCGCAGCGGCGCCAGGCGGGCCTCGCGGACCTGCTCCCGGGCGGCGAGGCCGGCCGGGGTCAGGGTGACGCTGACCGAGCGGGGGTCGCGCTCGTGCGGGGACACGTCGACCAGGCCGGCCCGCGACAGGCGCGAGACCTGGCGGCTGGCGGTGGGCTTGGAGACGCCCAGCTTGCCGGTCAGCGCGGTGAGCGAGAGGGCGCCCTCGTCGTCGAGCAGCATGAGGACCGGGTAGGTGTAGCGGTCCACGGCGTCGTTCGCGCCGTAGCCGTGGGACCACACCGACTCCATGGTGCGGCGGACCAGCAGCGTGATCTGCTTCTCCAGCGAGTGCAGCGGGTCCTGGGTCGCCGTGGCGAGACCGCCGGTCGCCACGGTTGCGTCGTCGTCAATCGGGCCAATCGGACGTTCCGTCATGATTCGCATGCTACACACGTTGCGGACTGCAACATTGACGATCGCAATCACGTAAGCGGATCGAAAGGTTCGTGCGCCTTCACGCAACGATGCTCCGCCGAACGAGTGTGATCAGCGACGCCCGTCGTCGAAAGCGCTGGACGAACCGCCCGTTACCGGACGGAGTGCCCGCCTCGTGTTACCTACATGTTGCGTCCCGCAATCATTAGCGTTGCAATCGATCTTACCGGGCGGCGCGGCCCGGGCCACGAGATCGAGGAGGCGCTCAACCGTGTGCGGAATCTGCGGCTGGATCGACTACCGACACGACCTGGGGGCGGACGAGCACGCCCGCACCCTCGCGGCGATGAACGACACGATGTCCTGCCGCGGACCGGACCAGCAGGGCGTGTGGGCCCAGGGTCCGGCGGCGCTGTGCCACCGCAGGCTCGCGGTCATCGACATCGAGGGCGGCCGCCAGCCGATGACCCTCGACGAGGGCGGGGCCCCCGCCCTGCACATGGTCTACTCCGGCGAGACCTACAACTTCCGCGAGCTGCGCGAGCAGCTCGCCGCCGCCGGGCACCGGTTCCGGACCTCCAGCGACACCGAGGTCGTGCTGCGGGCGCACCGCGAGTGGGGCGCGAAGGACCCACGGGACGTCGCCCGCCGGCTCAACGGCATGTTCGCCTACGCCCTGTGGGACTCCGGCACGAACGAGCTGGTGCTGGTGCGTGACCGCCTGGGCATCAAGCCGCTGTACTACTACCCCACCCCGCACGGGGTGCTGTTCGGCTCCGAGCCCAAGGCGATCCTGGCCAACCCCGAGGCCGAGCGGGTCGTCGACGCCGAGGGCCTGCGCCGGGCGCTGGCGTTCGTCTCCGACATGTCCAACGCGGTGTTCCGCGGGATGCGCGAGGTCCCGCCCGGCTGCATCGTGCGGGTCTCGCGGGACGGCGGCGTCCGCGAGGAGCGCTACTGGGAGCTCACCGACACCGGGCACACCGACGACGTCGACACCACCGTGCACCACGTCCGCGAGCTGCTCGAGGACACCGCGCTGCGCCAGCTCTACGCCGACGTCCCGCTGTGCACCCTGCTCTCGGGCGGGCTGGACTCCTCGGCGCTCACCGCGCTGGCCGCGAAGCACGTCGACGGCACCGTGCGGTCCTTCGCGGTGGACTTCGTCGGCTACGCCGACAACTTCGTCGCCGACGACGCCCGCGGCACCCCCGACTCCCCCTACGTGCACGAGGTCGCCGAGTACGTCGGGACCGCGCACCGCGACATCGTGCTGCGCACCGAGGACATGATGGACCCGGCCGTGCGCCGGGCCACGGTGCACGCGCGCGACCTGCCCGCCGGCATCGGCGACATGGACTCGTCGCTGTACCTGCTGTTCTCCGCGATCCGCACGGAGTCCACGGTCGCGCTGTCCGGGGAGTCCGCCGACGAGGTGTTCGGCGGCTACCGCGACTTCCACGACCCGGAGACCGTCGCCGCGGACACCTTCCCCTGGCTGGCCGGGCGGATGATGAACGCCGACCAGTCCGACCCCGGGCTGTTCGACCGGGCCCTGTGGGACAAGCTCGACGTCCCCGGCTACCTCGACGACCAGTACCGGGCCGCGCTCGCCGAGGTGCCGGAGCTGACCGGCCCGGCCGCCGACGACCCGCACGAGCGCCGGATGCGCGAGATCTGCTACCTCTACCTGACCCGCTGGCTGCCGGTGCTGCTGGACCGCAAGGACCGGATGAGCATGGCCGTCGGGCTCGAGGTGCGGGTCCCGTTCTGCGACCACCGCCTCGTCGAGTACGTCTTCGGCACACCGTGGGCGCACAAGACCTTCGACGGGCGCGAGAAGTCGCTGCTGCGCCACGCCACCTCCGACCTGCTGCCCGAGTCGGTGGTGCAGCGGGTCAAGAGCCCCTACCCCTCCACCCAGGACGACTCCTACGAGAAGTCGCTGCGCGACCAGGTCGCCGAGATCGTCGGGCAGGGCGACGACGCGCCCGTCGCGCCGCTGGTGGACCGGGCGGCGGTGCGGCGCCGGCTCGACGAGGGCGGTGGGCACGAGGCCAACTCGATGGGCCGCCGGATGCAGCTGGAGCGCATCATCGACCTGAACACCTGGATCGGCGACTACGACGTGCAGCTCTCGCTGTAGCCCCGTGGCAGGTTCGCCCCGTGGGTGGTTGTGTGAGTACCGACCCGCACGACCACCCACGAGGTGAGGCCACATGGGACTGACCCGCACCGACGGCCCGCTGTCGCCGTACGCGCCGACCACGGTGAACTACGCGATCGACGGCCCGCCGCACAAGCTGCTCATGCATCCGTTCCCGAGGCGGGTGCGGGCGGAGTTCGCCGGGCGCACCGTGCTCGACACCCGCGGTGGGTTCCTCGTCCACGAGTCGAACCTGCTGCCCGTGCTCTACGTCCCCGAGACCGACCTCGACCAGGACGTGCTGGTCGCCACCGGCCACACCACGCACTGCCCGTTCAAGGGCGACGCGTCCTACCGGTCGCTCGTCGTGGGCGACCGGACCGCCGAGAACGCCGTCTGGCACTACCCCGAGCCCGTCGCGGCCGCATCCTGGCTGCGCGGGCTCGCCGCGGTGTACTGGAACGCCGCCGACGCCTGGTACGACGAGGACGAGCAGGTCTTCGCCCACCTCACCGACCCCTACACCCGGGTCGACGTGCGCCCGACCCACCGCGAGGTCGTGGTCACCCACGTCGCGACCGACGGCGTCGAGACGGTGCTGGCCCGCTCGGAGCACCCGTGGGTGCTGTCGGAGACCGGGCTGCCGAACCGCTGGTACCTGCCCGCCGCCGACGTCGCCGTCCCGACCACGCCGAGCGGGCTGCGCACCCGCTGCCCCTACAAGGGCGAGGCGCACTACGAGCACGCCGACCTGCCCGGCGGGACCCGGCTGGCCGAGGTGTTCTGGCACTACCCCGACCCGCTGCCGGAGTCGGCGCGGGTCGCGGGACTGCGGTCCGTCGCGGGCGGCAGCCGGGACGACGGCTCACGGGTCGTGGTCACCGTCGACGGCGCCGAGGCCTGAGGGGATCCGGCAGCGCTCAGTCGTCGTCGGCGACGATCAGGGCCTCGATCGCGGGCAGCGCGGCCTCCAGCGCGGCGCGCTGGGCGGCGTCGAGCCGGTCGAGCCGGCGGGCGACCAGCGCGGTGCGCTGGCTACGGACCTCGCGCAGCCGGTCGAGTCCGTCGGCGGAGATCGAGATGAGCACGCCGCGGGCGTCGCCCGGGTCCGCCGCCCGCTCGACCATGCCCTGGTCGTCCAGCGCGGACAGCACCCGGGACATCGTCGGTGCGGTCACTCCCTCCCGGCGGGCCAGCTCCGACAGGCGCAGCGGGCCGTGCTGCTCGACGGTGACCAGGGTCGACAGCTGCAACGGCGGCAACGACTCGGAACCGTCGATGCGGATCCGGCGGTTCAGCCGGCCCACGGCCAGCCGCAGCCGGGATGCCACCTCGTCGTCGCTCGTCTCGAAGCGGCTCGACACCACGGTGCCGCCGGAGCCGCCGGACTCGCTGCCCGATCCCTCACCCATCGCCCCATTCTGCCAAAGAAGTGATGAGCAATGGCATCGGCCCTCGGAGGCGGCGGGGTCGTGGAAGGGTCGCGGAGATGGAGACCCCCGACCCCGTCGCACTCGCCGGCTCGCTGATCACCCTCGACACCCGGGGCGGCGGGGAGCGCGCGGCCGCCGACCTGCTCGCCGGCCTGCTCGACGACGGCGGCTTCACCGTGCGGACCGAGCCCGACCCGGCCGACCCGGCGCGGGCGAACCTGGTGGCGCGCCGCGGCGACGGCCGCCCGCCGGTGACCCTCACCGGGCACCTCGACACCGTCCCCGCCGACCCGGCGGGCTGGTCGTTCGACCCGCACGCCGGTGACGTCGTCGACGGGCGGCTGCGTGGGCGCGGCAGCACCGACATGAAAGCCGGGGTCGCGGCGCTCGTCGTCGCGGCGCTGCGCAGCGACCCGGCCACCCCGCTGCAGCTGGTGTTCACCTTCGGCGAGGAGACCGGCGGCGACGGCGCCCGCCTGCTCGCCGGCCTGGAGCCGTCACCGCTGCTGGTGGTGGCCGAGCCGACCGCCAACCGGGTGCTGCACGGCCACAAGGGCGTGCTGTGGCTGCGGCTGGTGCAGCACGGGGTCGGCGCCCACGGGTCGCGCCCCGAGCTGGGCGACAACGCACTCGTCGCGCTCGGCCGGGTCGCGGCGGCGCTGCACGACCACACCTGGCCCGTCAGCGCGACGCACGGCGCCGCCACGGCCAACCCCGGGACGCTGCACGCCGGGCTGCAGCCCAACCTGGTGCCCGACCGCGCCGAGCTGGAGGTCGACCTGCGCCTGGTCCCCGGCCTCGACGCCGCCACCGCCCGCGACGAGGTGGCCGGGATCGCGCGCGCCGCGCTGGCCGCCACCTCCCACCGCGGCGTCCCGGACGTCGAGGTCCGCCTGGACCTGCCCGCCGTCGGGACCGACCCGGCCGACCCGCGGGCGGCCGCGGCCGCGACGGCGCTCGGGTACGGCGGGCCGGCGGCGTTCGCGTCCTACTTCACCGACGCGTCGGTGCTCGTCCCGGCGCTCGGGGACCCGGCGGTGCTGGTGTACGGGCCCGGCGACCCCGAGCTGGCGCACGTCACCGACGAGACCTGCTCCGCGGCCCGGGTAGGCGAGGCCGCCGACGCCCTGGTCCCGGCGCTGGTCAGAGCTTGCGCAGCCGCACCCGCGTGACGTCGTGGTTCGGCCCCTTGGTCAGCACCGCGCTGGCCCGTGAGCGGGTGGGCAGCACGTTCTGCTCCAGGTTGGGCTGGTTGATCGTCGCCCAGATGTGCTCGGCCCGGGCGACGGCCGCGTCGTGGTCCAGCTCGGCGTAGCGGCGGAAGAACGACTGCGGGTCCCGGAACGCGGTCTCGCGCAGGCGCAGGAACCGCTCCACGTACCAGCGGCGGACGTCGGCGGTGGCGGCGTCGACGTAGACCGAGAAGTCGATGAAGTCCGACACGGTCAGCGCGCCCGCGACCGCGGGCTGGAGCACGTTGAGGCCCTCGACGATGAGGATGTCGGGGCTGCGGACCACGAGCTGGGAGTCGGGCACGATGTCGTAGACCAGGTGCGAGTAGACCGGGGCGGTCACCTCGGGGCGGCCTCCCTTGATCTCGGAGACGAACCGCAGCAGCTTGCGGCGGTCGTAGGACTCCGGGAAGCCCTTGCGCTCCATCAGCCCGCGGGCCTGCAGCTCGGCGTTGGGGTAGAGGAACCCGTCGGTGGTGACCAGCTGCACGTCGGGGTGCTCCGGGGAGCGGGCCAGCAGCAGGCGCAGCAGCCGCGCGGTGGTCGACTTGCCGACCGCGACCGAGCCCGCGATCCCGATCACGAACGGGGTGCGGGCCCCGCCCGAGCCGAGGAAGCGCCGGTAGGCCCGGTAGAGCCGCCCGCCCTCCTCGACGTGCAGGTTGAGCAGCCGCGACAGCGGCAGGTAGACCTCGCGGACCTCGTCGAGGTCGACGAAGTCGCCGTAGCTGCGCAGCTGCTCGAGTTCCTGGGCCGACAGCGGCACCGTGGTCGAGGACGCGAGCTGCGCCCAGGAGCGGCGGTCGAAGTCCACGAACGGTGAGGCGCTGCCCCGGGCCAGCCCGGAGCTGCGCCGGCCGCCGTACTGCGCGACCCCCGCGGCCGCGGGGGTCGCGCGCTCCGACGGGGGCGTCGGCTGCGGGGCGCTCACCGCTGCGCCGCGGTCGGAGCCCCGGCCACCGGCCCCCGGCGGCCGTCCGGGGGACCCGGTGGCGCGGGGAGCGGTGCGGAGGGCGACGTCGCCGTGGTCATGGCTGACCAACCTAGACCCCGGTCGCGGCCCGGATCACCGTCGGGACGCCGTGAGATCACTCGCAGCTCCCGTCGGGCGGGCCGGGCGCAGCCGCCGTATCGTCGTGCACCGTTTCTCCCTGATGGAGGCCCTGAGCTCCGTGTCCGTCCTGCTCTCCTGTCTCGGGCTGCTCGCGGTCGTCGCGCTCACCCTGGGAACCGCCGTCTCCGTCGCCTCGGAGTTCTCCCTCACCGCGCTCGAGCGCAGCCGCATCGACGCCGCCGTGGCCCGCAGCGACGACCGGCGGACCCGCTCGGTGCAGCGGGCGCACGCCGGACTGTCGTTCCAGCTGTCGGGCTGCCAGCTCGGTATCACCGCCACCACCCTGGCCACCGGCTACATCGCCGAGCCCGCCGTCGCCGAGCTGATCCGGCCGGTGCTGGAGGCCGTCGGGCTGCCCGCCGGGATCGCCTCGGGCACTGCCACCGTGCTGTCGCTGGTCCTGGCGACGGTGCTGTCGATGGTGTTCGGCGAGCTGGTCCCGAAGAACCTCGCGATCGCCCACCCGATGGAGGTGGCGCGCTCGGTGGTGTGGCTGCAGGCCGGGTTCGCCGCGGCGTTCCGCTGGCTCATCACCGGCCTGAACACCGCGGCCAACGCCATCGTGCGCCGCTTCGGGATCGAGCCCGCCGAGGAGCTGCGCTCGGCCCGCTCCCCCGGCGAGCTGAGCTCGCTGGTCCGGGCCAGCGCCGAGAGCGGCAGCATCGACCCGGGCACCGCGGTGCTGCTGGAGCGCTCGCTGCGCTTCACCGACCGCGTCGCCGAGGACCTGATGACCCCGCGCGTGCGGGTGGAGACCATCGACGCCACCGACACCGTGACCGACCTGGTGGCGCTGGCCCGCCGGTCCGGGTTCTCCCGGTTCCCGGTCGTGGACGGCGACCCGGACGTCCCGCTGGGGCTGGTGCACGTCAAGCAGGCGTTCTCGGTCCCGCCGGCCCGCCGCGCCGAGACCGCCGTGCGGGACCTGGCCCGGCCGGTCGAGACCGTGCCGTCGTCGCTGGACGGTGACGAGCTCATGACCCGGCTGCGGGCGGCCGGGCTGCAGACCGCCGTCGTCGTCGACGAGTACGGCGGCACCGCGGGCCTGGTGACCATGGAGGACCTGGTGGAGGAGATCGTCGGCGACGTCCGCGACGAGCACGACCGCGGCGAGCAGAACCGGGTGCGCCGCCTCGGCGACGGGGTCTGGGCACTGTCCGGGCTGATGCGCGACGACGAGGTCGACGAGGCCACCGGCTTCCGGATGCCGCACGGGGAGTACGAGACCCTCGCCGGGCTGGTCGTGGCCCGGCTGGGCCGGATCCCCGACGTCGGGGACACCGTCGTGGTCGACGGGTGGACCCTCGAGGTCCTGCGCCGCGACCGCAACCGGGTCGCCGAGGTCCGCGTCACCCGCGGCGCCGACGAGCGCACGGCCGCGTCCGGGGCGGTGCCGGCGTGAACGACCTGCTCGCACTGCTCGCCGCCGTCGCCCTGCTCGGGGTGAACGCGTTCTTCGTCGCCGCGGAGTTCGCGCTGATCTCGGCTCGCAAGGACCGCCTGGAGGCCATGGCCGACGACGGGTCCGCCGGGGCGCGGCGGGTGCTCGACGCCTCGCACGACCTGTCCCGGATGCTCGCGGCCTCCCAGCTGGGCATCACCATCGCCTCGCTGCTGCTCGGCCGGCTCGGCGAGCCCGCCGTCGCGCACCTCATCGACGGGCCGCTGGCCGCCGTCGGGGTGCCGGAGGCGTTCGCCTACCCGGTCGCGTTCGCGGTGTCGCTGATGATCGTGGTCGTCGCGCACATGATGCTCGGCGAGATGGTGCCGAAGAACATCTCGATCGCGGGCCCCGAACGCGCGGCGATCCTGCTGGTCCCGCCGTTCCTGGTGTGGACCCGGGTCACCCGCCCGTTCATCGACCTGTTCAACGCGATGGCCAACGGCACCCTGCGCCTGGTCGGGGTGACCCCGCGCGACGAGCTGGAGACCGCGTTCACCACCGGTGAGCTCGCCGAGATGCTGGGCGACTCGCGCCGGGAGGGCCTGCTCGACGACTCCGAGAGCTCCCGGATCGAGCGGACCCTCTCCTCCGCGGAGGCGACCGTCTCCGACGTCGTCGTGGCCCTGGAGGACCTGGTCTGCCTCGACGCGGGCCCCGGCGGGTCGACGACGGTCTCCGCGCTCACCGAGGCCGTGGAGCGGACCGGGTACTCCCGCTTCCCGATCCGCGGCGCCCAGGGCAGGCTCACCGGGTACCTGCACGTCAAGGACGTGCTGGACCTCGCCGACTCCGAGTCGGCGACGATCCCGCCGCAGCGGGTCCGCAGCCTGCCCTCGGTCCCGGCCTCGGCCCGCCTGGACGAGGCGCTGGCGACGCTGCGGGCGGCCCGGGCACACCTGGCCCGCGCCGTCGACGAGCGCGACACCACCGTCGGCGTGGTCACCATGGAGGACCTCACCGAGGCGTTCGTCGGCAGCGTCCGCGACGCCACCCACGCCCCCGGCACCCCGGCCTGACCCGGGCGGGTCGTACCGTCGGACACCGTGCCGACCCCGTCCGCGCCCACCACCGCCGTGCCCGTCCTCGACGGCGCCGCGTGGCGGGCGCGGGCGGCGGCGCACCGGGAGCGGGTCGCGGTG
>NZ_JAMXSG010000225.1:0-9889 GCF_024124365.1 Pseudonocardia sp. McavD-2-B | reverse complement strand
GGGCCCGGCCGGGCCCCGGTGCACCGCGGGACCGGCCGGGCCCGGGTGGGCCGCAGGACCGTCGGGGCGCGGGTGGGCACCGTGACCGGCGGGGGCCGGGTGGACTCCGTGACCGGCGGGGTCCGGGTGGGCTCCGTGACCGGTGGGGACCGGGGTTACGCCGTGACCGGCGGGGGCCGGGTGGGCACCGTGGCCGGTGGGGAGCGGCGCCGGCAGGCCCTCGGGCACCGCACGTTGCAGTCCGGCCCCGGTCAGCGCCCGGACCGACATCTGCGCATGCCCGGCGGCGTCGGGGCGTTCGCGGCCCAGGACGGAGCCGAGGTAGCCGAGCAGGAAGCCCACCGGGACCGACACCAGGCCCGGGTTCGCCAGCGGGAACCACGCGAAGTCGAGGTCGGGCAGCATCGCCGTCGGCGCCCCGGACACCGCGGGCGAGAACACGATGAGTGTCAGCGTGACGGTGAGGCCGCCGTACATGCTCCACAGGGCACCGGTCGTGGTGAACCCCTTCCAGAACAGCGAGTACAGCAGCGTCGGCAGGTTCGCCGAGGCGGCCATCGCGAAGGTCAGGGCGGCCAGGAACGCGATGTTCTGGCCGTTGGCCAGGATGCCCCCGGCGATGCCGACGAGCCCGATGACGACGGTGGTCAGCCGGGCGACGCGGACCTCCTCGGCCGCGGTGGCCTGCCCGCGGCGCAGCAGCTGGGCGTACACGTCGTGGGCGAACGCGGCCGCGGCGGTGATCATCAGACCGGCGACGACCGCGAGGATCGTCGCGAAGGCGACCGCCGAGACCAGCGCCAGCATCACCGGCCCGCCGATCTGCAGTGCCAGCAGCGGCGCCGCCGAGTTCACCCCGCCTGGCGCGGCGAGGATCGCCTCCGGCCCGACCAGCGCCGTGGCGCCGTACCCGAGCGCCAGTACCAGCAGGAAGAACGCGCCGATCAGCCAGATCGCCCACACGACCGACTTCCGGGCCTGCCGGGCGTCGGGGACGGTGTAGAAGCGCATGAGGATGTGCGGGAGCCCGGCCACACCGAGGACACCGCCGACGGCCAGTGACAGCAGGTCCAGGTTGGCCGTCAGGCCACCGCCGTACAGCAGCCCCGGGGACAGCACGGCCTCGCCGCGCGGGTGGTTCGCGACCGCCGCGGTCAGCAGCGCGGGCAGGCTCAGACCGGTCGTGCCGAGCACGAACGCGGCCATGATCATCCCGGTCGCCAGCAGCAGGACCGCCTTCACGATCTGGATCCAGGTCGCGCCGCTCATCCCGCCGATCAGCACGTACCCGATGACCACGGCCCCGACCCCGGCGATCGTCGCGGACTGCCCGGCGCGGTCGGTGATGTTCAGCAGCAGCGCGAGCAGGCCGCCCGCGCCCGCGAGCTGGCCGAGCAGGTACAGCGTGGAGATCACCACCGCCGAGGTCGCGGCGGCCGCGCGCACCGGGCGCTGCCGCAACCGGTAGCTGAGGACGTCGGCCATCGTGTAGCGACCGGTGTTGCGCAGCATCTCGGCGACGAAGAACAGCGCCACCAGCCAGGCGACGAAGGCGACGACGGCGTAGAGGAACCCGTCGGGACCGGCGACGGCGACCGCGCCGACGATGCCGAGGAACGTCGCGGCCGACAGGAAGTCCCCGGACAGGGCCAGGCCGTTCTCCGGACCGGTGAAGCCGCTGCCCCCGGTGTAGTAGTCCCGGGCCGCCGACGAGCGCCGCCGCACCCGCAGCACCAGGACGAAGGCCAGGAGGATGAACGACGAGAAGACCAGGATGTTGAGCAGCGGGTCCCCGGGGGCCGGGGACACGGCCGCGACGGCTGCGGTCACCGGTGGCCCCGCTCGAGACGCTCACGGATCTCGTCGGCGAGCGGGTCGAGCCGGCGGCCGGCGTACCGGACGTACAGCGCGGTGATCGCGAACGTCGTGACGAACTGCCCGATGGCCAGCACCAGCGCCAGCGTGAGGTCGCCGAGCACCCGGGTGCCGAGCAGCCCGGGCGCCCAGGCGCTGAGCCCCACGAACAGGAACAGCCAGCCCAGGAAGCCCGCGGTCGCCGGCAGCACGAAACGCAGCAGGCGCGCGCGGAGCTCGCGGAAGTCCTCGCTCGCCTCGGCCGCGGTCCAGACGTCGGGGCCCGCCGTCACCCCCGCGCGGTCCGGTGACACGGGGACGTGGCTGGGGGACGGCATCGTCGCCGGCGAACGGTTCACACTGTGCGTAACGGACGGAGACACCGAGAGTTACGTTTCGGCACGAATGCGGCACGCGGACGCAGGAAGATCTGTCACGTCCCGTCAGCCACCTGACGCCGTTCGGGGTCGCATGCGACCCCGGCCGGGCCGGGTCAGCTGCCCCGGCGGACGTCGAGGACGAGGTCCCGCTCGGGCGGCGGGTCCGTGGTGATCATCAGTGCCGCTCCCGCGAGCAGCCGGCGGGCGGTGGGGAGCCGGGCGTCGTCGTCGGTGTGCAGCTCGGCGAGCGGGGTGCCGGGACGGACCTCGTCGCCCGGGTCGACCAGCAGCCGGACCCCGGCCCCGGCCTGTACCGGGTCCTCCTTGCGGGCGCGCCCGGCTCCGAGCTTCCAGGCCGCCGTGCCGACGGCGAGCGCGTCGGCCCCGGCGAAGATCCCGGACCGCTCGGCGACGACCGTCTCGACGTGCGCGGCCACCGGCAGCGGTGCGGACGGGTCCCCGCCCTGCGCGGCGATCATCCGCTCCCACACGTCGTACGCGGCACCGGAGGCGAGCACGGCGGCCGGGTCGGCGTCGGGCAGACCGGCGAGGGCGAGCATCTCCGTGGCCAGCGCGACGGTGAGCGACACCAGGTCCGCCGGTCCCCCACCACGCAGCACCTCGACCGACTCGGCGACCTCCAGGGCGTTGCCGACGCAGCGGCCCAGCGGGCGGGACATGTCGGTGAGCAGCGCGGTGGTCGGGAGGCCGTGGGCGGCCCCGATCGCGGTCATCGCGTCGGCGAGCTCCCCGGCGCGCGGCAGGGTCTTCATGAACGCGCCGGACCCCACCTTCACGTCGAGGACCAGCCCGCCGGTGCCCTCGGCGAGCTTCTTGCTCATGATCGAGCTGGCGATCAGCGGGACGGACTCGACGGTGCCGGTGACGTCGCGCAGCGCGTAGAGCCGCTTGTCGGCGGGGGCGAGCGTGGGCGTCGTCGCGCAGACGACCGCGCCGACCTCGCGCAGCTGCGCGGTGATCTCGTCGGTGGTCAGCGAGGCGCGCCAGCCGGGGACGGCCTCCAGCTTGTCCAGGGTGCCGCCGGTGTGGCCGAGCCCGCGTCCGGACAGCTGCGGCACCGCCGCCCCGCAGGCCGCGACGAGCGGCGCCAGCGGCAGCGTGATCTTGTCCCCGACGCCGCCGGTGGAGTGCTTGTCGACCAGCGGGCGTCCGACGTCGCCGAAGTCGAGGACCTCGCCGGAGTCGATCATCGCCTGGGTCCAGTGCGCGATCTCGCCGGGCTCCATGCCGTTGAGCAGGATCGCCATGGCCAGCGCGGCCATCTGCTCGTCGGCCACCTCGCCGCGGGTGTAGGCGTCGACCACCCAGTCGATCTGGGCCCTCGACAGCGTGCGGCAGTCGCGCTTGGCCGCGATGACCTCGACCGCGGAGAAGCTCACGGGAGATCCTCCGGGCCGAACGCGTCGGGCAGCACCTCGGTGAACGGCAGCACCCCGCGCGGGGTGTCGCAGAGCAGGGCGGCGCCGCCGAACTCGTGGAGCACCTGGCGGCAGCGTCCGCACGGCATGAGCAGGTCGCCGTCGCCGGAGCGGCAGGCGACCGCGAGCAGCCGTCCGCCGCCGGAGAGGCGCAGCTGCCCGGCGAGGGTCACCTCTGCGCAGACGCCGAGACCGTAGGAGGCGTTCTCGACGTTGCAGCCGGTGACCACCCGCCCGTCGTCGACGAGTGCGGCCGCGCCGACGCGCAGCCGGGAGTACGGCGCGTACGCCCAGGCCGCGGCCTGCACCGCGGCGGCCCGCAGGGCGTCCCAGTCCGGGACGGGCGCGTCGGGCCGCATCATGTCCGCGCCCGCTCCGGACGGTCCCCCGCCTGCCATCTAGCGTCCCTCCCCGCGCCGGTACGGCTCGCCGAGCCGGGCCGGTGGTCGTAGTCGTTGCGAGGCCGCCGCGAGCACGATCAGCGTGACGAGCTGCGGGGCGTAGGAGGCGAACTCGCTGGGCACGGTGTCGACCGACCAGTAGACCGCGTACACCAGCAGCCCCGCGACGAGCGCGACGGCGGCGGCGGTCCACATCCGGCGGATCGCCCACAGCACCGCGACGACGACCGCGACCAGCGTCGCGCCGTAGAGCAGCGCGTGCACCGCCTCACCGCCGGCACGCAGCTGCAGGCCGTCGACGTAGCCGAACAGCGCCGAGCCGACGAGCAGCCCGGCGGGCCGCCAGTTGCCGAAGATCATCGCGGCGAGGCCGATGTACCCGCGGCCGCCGACCTGGTTCTCCAGGTAGCCGAGCTGGCCGGGGTTGAGCACCAGGGCCGCACCGCCGAGCCCGGCGAGCGCGCCGGAGATCGTGACCGCGACGTACTTGTGCAGCACCACGTTCACGCCGAGCGACTCCGCCGCGACCGGCGACTCACCCGCGCTGCGCAGCCGCAGCCCGAACGCCGTCCGCCACAGCACGAGGTAGCTCACCGGGACCAGCGCGACCCCGATGACCAGGATCGGCGTCAGGCCGGTGACCAGCCCGGACAGCAACCCGGCGAGGTCGGAGACGAACACCCGTTGCTGGGCCTCCAGCGCCGCGAGGCCCTCGGAGACCCCGGGGATCGAGAACTCGGTGAAGCCCTCCAGCCGCGGGGACTGGCGCGGGTTCTGCGAGACCGGGGTGAAGACCAGCGTCGCCAGGTACTTCGTCAGCCCCGTCCCGAGCAGGGTGATCGCGACGCCGGAGACGATGTGATTGACGTTGAACGTCACCGTCGCGACGGCGTGCAGCAGCCCGCCGAGCGCGCCGAACACCAGCCCGCCGAGCATCGCCGCCCACGGCCCCCACTGGTAGCCGGCCCAGGCCGCGCCCCAGGTGCCGAGCACCATCATGCCCTCGAGGCCGATGTTGATGATTCCGGCGCGTTCGGCCCAGAGGCCGCCCAGGCCGGCGAGCAGGATCGGCAGCCCCAGCCGCACCGCGGCGGACGCGGTGCCACCGGAGGTCAGCTGGATCTGGCCGGTCAGCGTCACCGTGACCGACAGGACGGCGACGAGCACGGCCGCGATCAGCGCCGACCGGGCCCAGCCGGGCAGGGACCGCGCACGATCCAGCACCGCGGTCACGACGACACCTCCGCCGGTTGTGGTGCGGGGGCCGCCGCGGCGACCCGCCGTTGCTCGGCCCGGCGCTCGACCCGGCGGACGACCTCGTAGGCGACGACCACCGACAGCACGATCAGGCCCTGCATGATCAGTACGATCTCCCGCGGGATGCCGACGACGTCGAGCGCCACCGCGGACTTGTCCAGGAACGCCCACAGCAGCGCGCCCAGCGCGATGCCGACGGGGTGGTTGCGGCCCAGCAGCGCGATCGCGATGCCGGTGAAGCCGTAGCCCTGCGGCGAGGACAGCGTGTAGGCGTGGTCGCGCCCGAGCAGCTCGGGCAATCCGACCAGCCCGGCGACCGCACCGGAGAGCAGCAGCGCGACGACGATCGTGCGGCGCGCGTTCACCCCGCCGGTCGCGGCGGCCGTCGCCGACTCGCCCGAGGCGCGCAGCTCGAAGCCGAACCGGGTGCGTCCGAGCAGGAACCAGTAGCCGATGCCCAGCGCGGCCGCGACGAACACCATCCCGAAGATCGCGCCGTTGCCGACCGGGATCCCGGGGAACCAGCCCGACTCGGGGATCGGCGGGGTGGTGATGTTGTTGCCGCGCAGCTCGCCGAAGGTCTCGGCGCGGATCAGGTAGGCGATCAGCCCGGTGGCGATCGCGTTCAGCATGATCGTCGAGATGACCTCGGAGACGCCGCGGTAGGCCTTGAGCAGCGCCGGGATCGCGACCCAGGCGGCGCCGGTCAGCAGCGCCACCACCATGATCAGCACGGTGTGCAGGACGGGCGGGAGCGCCACCGTCCCGCCGACGATCGCGGCGACGCAGGCGGCGACCCGGAACTGGCCCTCGACGCCGATGTTGAACAGCCGCATCTGGAAGCCGATCGCGACGGCCAGGGCGGCGAGGTAGTAGACGGCGGCGGAGTTCACGGTGTCCACGACGACCGTGCCCGACCCGACCTGCGCGAGGATGGTGGTGACCGCCGTCCACGGCGACGCCCCGCTGATCACGAGTGCGACCCCGCAGAGCAGGGCGGCGACCGCGATCGCGAGGACGGGCGCGACGACGGCGCCCCGCAGCCGGCTCACGTGGCGGCTCCGGTCATCTTGGTACCCAGCTCCTCGGGGGTCACGGTCGCGGGATCGGCGGTGCCGACCAGCCGCCCGCCGGAGATGACGGCGAGGGTGTCGGACAGGCCGATCAGCTCGTCGAGGTCGGCCGAGACCAGCAGCACCGCGAGCCCGGCCGCGCGGGCGCGGCGCAGCTCGGCCCAGATGCCTGCCTGTGCGCCGACGTCGACACCGCGGGTCGGGTGGGCCGCGATGAGCAGTACCGGGTCGCCGGACAGCTCCCGTCCGACGACGAGCTTCTGCTGGTTGCCACCGGACAGCGCGGCCGCCATGACGTCGATTCCGGGGGTACGCACGTCGAAGTCGCGCACGATCCGCTCGGTGTCGGTGCGCGCGGCGGCGGTGTCCAGCAGCCCGCGCCGGGCGATCGGCGGTCGGGACTGGAACCCGAGGATCCGGTTCGCCCACAGCGGCTGCTCGCCGAGCAGGGCGTGGCGGGACCGGTCCTCGGGGACGTAGCCGATGCCGGCCTCGCGGCGGGCCATCGTGGAGTTCGCCGAGATGTCGGTGCCGTTCAGCAGCACCCGGCCACGGGCGTGCCTGCGCATCCCCATGACCGTCTCGACGAGCTCGGTCTGGCCGTTGCCCTCGACGCCGGCGATGCCCAGCACCTCACCGGCGTGCACGACGAGGTCGACGCCGTCGAGCAGGTCGCGGCCGCCGTCCGGGCTCGTCAGCCCGAGGCCCTCGACGCGCAGCACCTCGCGGTCGGTCACGGTCGACTCGCGGGTCTCCGGCGAGGGCAGCTCCGAGCCGACCATCATCTCCGCCAGCTCGCGGTTGGTCACGGTCAGCGGGTCCGCGGTGCCGACCGTGCGGCCGCGGCGGATCACGGTGATCCGGTCGGCGACGGCGCGGACCTCGTCGAGCTTGTGCGAGATGAACAGGAACGTGTAGCCGTCGCCCTGCATCCGGCGCACGGTCGCGAACAGCTCGTCGACCTCCTGCGGGACCAGCACCGCGGTCGGCTCGTCGAGGATCACCGTGCGGGCGCCGCGGTAGAGCACCTTCAGGATCTCGATGCGCTGCCGGTCGGCGACGCCGAGGTGCTCGACGAGCGCGTCCTGCCGGGCGGCGAGCCCGACGGTCGCGGACAGCTCGGTGATCCGCGCCCGGGCCGCCTTCCCGATGCCGTGCAGGCGCTCGGCGCCGAGCAGCACGTTCTCGGCGACGGTCAGGTTGTCGGCCAGCATGAAGTGCTGGTGGACCATCCCGATCCCCGCGGCGATGGCGTCGGCGGGGCTGCGGAAGTGCGTGTCCGCCCCGTCGACGACGATCGTGCCCTCGTCGGGCGTCTGCATCCCGTAGAGGATCTTCATCAGGGTCGACTTGCCGGCCCCGTTCTCGCCGCAGAGGGCATGGACCTCACCGTGGGTGACGGTGAGGTCCACGCCGTCGTTCGCGACGACGCCGGGGAACCGCTTGGTGATCCCGCGCAGTTCGACCGCGTGGCGCTCGTCGGTCACTTCGTGGACGTGACGTCGATCTGTCCGGCGATGATCGCGGCCTTGTACGCCTCGAGCTGCGGGACGATGTCGTCGACCTGGCCACCGGAGGTGGAGTAGCCGACACCGTTGTTGGCGAGGTCGAATCGCGCCGGGAGCGTCGCGACGGCGTTGCCCGCGACCGCGTTGATGTACTCGTAGACCGCCACGTCGACCCGCTTGATCATCGACGTCATGATCGTGTCGCGGACCTGCGTCAGCTGCGGCGAGTTGTACTGGTCGGAGTCGACGCCGATGGCCTTCTTCTGCGCGGTCTGCGCGGCCGCGAAGACACCCTGGTTCGACTGGCCCGCCGCGGCGAAGGCGATGTCGGCGCCGCCGTCGTACTGGCCGGATGCGATCTCGGTGGCGCGGGTGGCGTCGTTGAAGCCGGTGAAGTCGCCGGCCGGGGAGATGTAGGCAGACTCGACGTCGATCTGCGGCGCGACGGCCTTGGCACCCTGCTCGTAGCCGGCGTCGAACTTCTGGATCAGCGGGTTGTCGACGCCGCCGATGAACCCGACCTTGCAGGTCGAGGTCTTCAGCGCGGCCGCGGCGCCGACCAGGAACGAGCCCTGCTCCTCGGCGAAGACCAGCGGCTTGACGTTGGGCAGGTCGACCGTGTCGTCGTCGACGATGGCGAACTGGATGTTCGGGAACTCGGTCGCGACGGTCTTCACGCCGGTGGCGTAGTTGAAGCCGACCGCGACGATCGGGTTGAACCCGCCCTGGGCGAGCTGGCGGAGGCGGTTGGTGCCCGCGTCCTCGCTCTCCCCCGCCTGGGCTGTCGCCTCGCGCGTGTTGGCCTTCTGGAGCCCCAGCTCGGCGACGGCGCGGTCGAGGCCGGCGGCCGCCGCGTCGTTGAACGAGGCATCGCCACGGCCGCCGATGTCGTAGGCCAGCCCGACCTTGAGCCGGCTCGCGTCCGCCTTCGGAGCCTCCGGCGCCGGCTGGGCCGAGGCTGCCGGGACCGACGGCGGCGCGACGCGCTCGCACTCCCCGGCCTGGGCGCCGTCGCCCCCGCCGGTGTCGCGGGCACAGCCCGCGAGCGTGAGTGCCGCCGCGGCCACGAGCGCGATCGCGGTCGCGTACCGGCCCCTGCCTCCGATGCGCTGGTTGATCCGCACGAGGTGACCTCCCCCTCCGGCGCCACCGCTCGGCGGCGCATGTCCGGACGGGACGGTAACCGCTGGACAACGGTTTCGGCAGAACTCGAAACACGGCCGTGACGCGGAATCGTCGAGCGGTTGACGGACGGTACCGTCCGCACACCCGGACGATCTTGTACCCGGGAGGTGACAGCAGTCTCGGAGGAGGATCGATGGATCGCGCGGAACGTACGGTGCAGGCCCCACCGGAGCGGGTGTGGGAGCTGGTCTCGGACATCACCCGGGCCGGTGAGTGGAGCCCGGAGGCCACCGGGGGACGGTGGCGCGGCGACGCGACGGGGCCCGCCGTGGGCGCCAGGTTCACCGGCGGGAACCGGCGCGGCCGGATCCGCTGGTCGACCCACTGCCGGGTCACCGAGTGCGAGCCGGCCCGCCGGTTCACCTTCGTGGTCGGCGAGTCGAAGACGGCCTGGGGCTGGGTCCTGGAGCCGGCCGGGGACGGGGCGACGACCGTCGTCGCCTGGCGGGAGAAGACCGGCGAGGCTGCGCTGCCGGTACGGCTGCTGCAGCGCAGCGGGATCCTGGGCCGGGACCGCGAGGCCCTGATGCGCGACGGGCTGGAGCACAGCCTGGACCGGGTCAAGGAGATCGTCGAGCGCTGACCGTGCCGCGGGGCGCGGTCCGTGGTGCCGGGCCCGCAGCGGGCGGCCCGTTCCGCCGGGCCGTGGGTCATGCTGCAACGGTGACGACCCCCGCCGGCCCGGGTTCCCCGCGCCGACCCGCCGCCCGGCTGCTCGTTCCCGTCGTCGTGGCGCTCGCGCTGGCCGGGGCGGCGGGCACGGCACCGGTCGCCTCCGCCGCTCCGGTCGCG
>NZ_JAMXSG010000224.1:0-9894 GCF_024124365.1 Pseudonocardia sp. McavD-2-B | reverse complement strand
GCGCCGCGGCGACGGCGCCGACGACGGCCGCGCCGGTGACCCGCAGGGCGCCGGCGCCGGTGGTCGGTACGAGCACGGTGAGGACGGCCGCGAGCAGCGCCGCGCCCGCCGCGATCTGGAGGGCGACGGGGGCGGTGGCGGCGGTGCCGTGGGTCTTCCGGAGCATCAGGTGTCCAGCATGCCCGACTTGTCCGGTGAGCGACCCGGCGGTGCGGTCAGGCGGGCACGTGGCGGGCGTAGACGTCGCCCGAGCGGCCCAGCGGGCGGCGCCGGTCGAGCAGGGCGCGGAGCTCGGCGGCGTCGACCCAGCGGTCACCGGCCGAGGTGTCCCAGGTCATCGTCTCGACGGGGGAGTAGCGGTAGACGTAGCGGCCCAGGGCCTCGATGCGGGCGAGCGACTCCAGGGTCGCGTCGTGCGCGGCGGGCAGGTACTCCACCGACAGCGCGGGCAGCGGGCGCGACAGCCCGTCGAGGACGTCGGCCTCGAAGCCCTCGACGTCGATCTTGCAGAAGGCCGGGACGCCGTGCTCGGCGATGAGCGCGTCGAGCGTGCTGACCGGCACCTCGATCGAGGAGTCCCAGGTCACCCGGCTGAACCCGGCGTCGTCGGCGACGGTGTCGCGCCAGCGCTGCGACAGCGTCGAGACGGTGGGGGTGGCGCGGGAGACCCCGAGGCGGGCGGTGCCCGCCGCGGCGCCGAGCGCGAGGGGCAGGACGGTCACGGCGTCGTCGCGGCCGAAGAACAGGCGCAGCAGCCGGGTGAAGTCCGGCTGCGGCTCGACGGCGACCACCCGCGCCCCCAGGGCCCGCCAGGCACACACCCGGTTGCCGGCGTGCGCGCCGACGTCGAAGGCGAGGTCGCCGGGACGCAGGAACGCGGAGTAGAAGCGGCGCATCCGGCGCTGCCGGCCCGGGATCCCGTGGTAGGTCGCGAGCGAGCGGGCGATGCCGGAGGCACGGGTGAGCACGCCCCGAGCGTAGTGGACGAACGAGGAGGAAACGGACTCGACGGTCAGGGGGTGGCCGGGCTGCGGCCGGCGGTCTCCACGACCCCGGCCAGCAGCGTCCGCTCGGTGACCCCGACGATCTCCTGCCGGCCGAGCCTGCCGTCGTGCGCGGCGAGCACCGCCCGGGTCAGCAGGGCGTAGAGCGCCTCGGTCATCCATGTCGCGGACTGGGTCACGCAGAAGGCCCCGCTCCGCTGGCCGCGCCGGAACAGCTCGACGAGCAGGGTGTCCATCTCGGCGTAGCGGGCCAGGAC
Source organism: Pseudonocardia sp. McavD-2-B (assembly GCF_024124365.1). Classification (NCBI taxonomy): domain Bacteria; kingdom Bacillati; phylum Actinomycetota; class Actinomycetes; order Pseudonocardiales; family Pseudonocardiaceae; genus Pseudonocardia; species Pseudonocardia sp. McavD-2-B. The sequence goes on along the minus strand of NZ_JAMXSG010000224.1, from coordinate 8,633 downwards.
CTCGTCGCTGGACTGGATGCGCTCGGCGAGCACCCACAGGTCCACCGAGGGCAGCAGGCCGACGATGACCCGGCGCACCGCCTCGATCGGGTCGCCCTCGTCGGTCCGGGCCTCCCGGATCGCGGCGATCCCGCGCTCCACGCCCATCTCGCTGAGCTCGGAGAGCAGGGCCTCCCGGCCGTCGACGAGCCGGTGCAGGGTCGCCCGGCTGATGCCGGCGCCGGTCGCGATCTCCGACATCGACGCGGCCGGGTTCTGCACGAGCACGGTCGCGGCCGCGAGGAGCACGTCGTTCCGCTCGATGGCCACGCCGGAGACGGTAGACCTCTCGGCGTCAGACCATCGCAGCCGTTCCGACCTGCGGATTCGCGCTGAAGAAGCGGACCATCGCGTCGACGTGCCCGGTGAACGGCGGGCAGTGGACGCCGAGCCCGCCGAGCATCGCCGTCGTCGCGTCGGTGTCGTAGTGCGACGGGTGGGTCAGGTACTCCAGCGTGCTCGACGGGACCTGGAACAGCCGTCCGACGCCGGGTACGTGGTCGATGGAGAACGCGGCGAGCCCGACCGGCATCGGCACCACGCGCAGCTGCTTGCCGAGCCGGTCGGCGAAGACCTCGCACATCTCGGTCACCGTCGGCGGGGCCGGCTGGGCCAGCGCGAACGTCCGGTTCACCGCCGGGCCGTGCCCGGCCAGCGCGGCGATCCCGTCGACGACGTAGTCCGAGGGCACCAGGTTGAACCGGGTCCGCGACGCGGCGCGGGGGAGCGGCGCGAACGCCGTCCGGCCCTGCCGGGCCAGCAGCTGGAGCAGGTAGTAGGGGCCGTCGAACTTCTGCGTCGCGCCGGTCACCGAGTCCCCGACGACGACCGAGGGCCGGTAGACCGACACCGGCAGGCCGGCGTCGCGGGCTTTCGCCACGACGCGCTCGGCCTCGTGCTTGGTGTGGTCGTAGTGGTTGGCGAAGGGCTGGCCGAGCTCCAGGTCGGTCTCGGAGAAGATGCCGTCGTAGCGGCCCGAGACGTAGCAGGTCGACACGTACTGCAGCCGGGCCAGCTGCGACGCGGCCTCGGCGAACCGCACGACGTGCCGGGTGCCCTCGACGTTCACCCGCCAGGCGACGTCCGCCGGCACCGAGAGGTCGTAGACCGCGGCCAGGTGGAAGATCTCCAGCGGTCCGCCGAGCAGGCGCTCGCGCTCGGCCCGTTCCAGTCCCAGTCCGTCGACGGTGATGTCCCCGACGACGAGGTCGGTGCGCCCGGCGATCTCCGGCGCCTCGCGCTCGATCCGGGCCAGCGTCGTGCGGGCCTGGTCGAGGAACTTCGCCTGCACCAGTGCGACCGCGCGCGCGTCGGGCGCGCGGCGCAGCGTCCGCGGCAGCAGGGCCGACCCGAGGAACCCCGGGAACCCGGTGAACAGCACGACACCCACGGGTGCACCGCCTCTCGCGCGGCGTCCGTGCCGCATCGTCGCTCGTCGGGACGGTATCCGGTACCGGCCGTACCGTCCGGGTGGGTGTGACCTAGATCAGCGTCGACGCGTGGTCGGGCACGTCGCGCTGCACCTCGCGCGGCGGGCGCTCGTAGCCCGTCGACGGCTTCCGGTCCGGCAGCGTCAGCACCTGTCGCGCCACCGGCTCCCAGGGGATCGACCCGAGCAGGTGGTGGATCATGTTGATCCGCGCGTTGCGCTTCTGCTCGGCCTCGACGATCCACCACGGTGCGTACTCGGTGTCGGTGTGGATCAGCATGTCGTCGCGGGCGCGGGAGTAGTCGTCCCAGCGGGTCATCGACTCGAGGTCCATCGGCGAGAGCTTCCACTGCTTGAGCGGGTTCTCCAGCCGCTCGGCGAACCGCCGCGCCTGCTCCTCGGCGCTGACCGAGAACCAGTACTTGCGCAGGTGGATGCCGTCCTCGACGAGCATGTTCTCGAACACCGGCGCCTGGCGCAGGAAGCGGCGGTACTCGGTCTCGGTGCAGAACCCCATCACCCGCTCGACGCCGGCGCGGTTGTACCAGGACCGGTCCATCAGCACGATCTCGCCGGCCGCGGGCAGCTGCTCGATGTAGCGCTGGAAGTACCACTGCCCCTTCTGGCGCTCGGTCGGCGCGGGCAGTGCGACGATCCGGGTGAACCGCGGGTTGAGGTACTGGGTGACCCGCTGGATCGCCCCGCCCTTGCCCGCGGCGTCGCGTCCCTCGAAGACCACGACCACCCGTGCGCCCGACGCCCGGACCCACTCCTGCATCTGCAGCAGCTCGCCCTGCAGGCGGAGCAGCTCGGCGTCGTAGACCTTGCGCGGCAGCTTCGGGGTGCTCACCGGCCCAGCCAACCAGAAGGCGGGGTGACGTGGCGGACAGCGCGGTGGGCTGGCGCGTCGCCTATTTACTCGTCTAGCGTGTTTATTTGCGACGACGACGCCGCCTCCCTGTCCCGCCACGTCCCGGAGGAGGCACCCGATGCGTGCCGTCACCACCCGTGCCGCCTTCGCGCTCGCCGCACTCGCCGTCGGCGCCTTCGCCATCGGCACCGGCGAGTTCGTGATCATGGGCCTGCTTCCCGACGTCGCCGGCGGGCTCGCCGTCGACATCCCCGGCGCGGGCCGGCTGATCTCGGCGTACGCGGTCGGCGTCGTCGTGGGGGCCCCGCTGCTGGTCGCGGCGGCGAACCGGTTCCCGCGCAAGCACGTCCTCATCGGACTCATGGCCGGCTACGCCGCGTTCAACGTGCTGTCCGCCGTCGTGCCCGGCTACCTGCCGGTGCTCGCCGCCCGGTTCCTCGCCGGGCTGCCGCACGGCGCCTTCTTCGGGATCGGCGCCGTCGTCGCGGGCGGGCTCGTGAGCGCCGACCGCCGGGCCCGCGCGATGGCGACGATGTTCGCCGGGCTGACCCTGGCCAACGTCGCGGGCGTCCCGGTCGGGACCCTGCTCGGCCAGCAGCTCGGTTGGCGGCCGGTGTTCGGCGTCGTCGGGGTGATCGCCGCGGTCGCCGCGCTGGCCGTCGCCGCCTGCGTCCCCGACGTCCGCGACGCCACCCAGGTGCGCCTGCGCGCCGAGCTGCGCGCCCTCACCCACCGTCCGGTGTGGACGGCGCTGCTGGTCGCGACGGTCGGCGGGGCCGCGCTGTTCAGCACCTACAGCTACATCACGCCGATGCTGGTCGAGGTCGCCGGTTTCACCCCGACCGAGGTCACGCTGCTGCTCGCGTTGTTCGGCGTCGGCATGACCGTCGGGAACCTGGTCGGCGCCCGCCTGGCCGACATCGCGACCATGCCGACGATCTACGGCGCACTCGTCGCCGACGCCGTCGTCGCGTTGCTGTTCGTGCCTGCCCTGCAGAACCAGGCGACCGCGGTCGTCGCCCTGTTCGCCTTCGCCGTGACGACGTTCGCGCTGGTCCCGGCGGTGCAGCTGCAGATCATCAGCGGCGCCGGTGACGCGCCGAACCTGGCCTCGGCGGCCAACCAGGCCGCCTTCAACGTCGCCAACGCGATCGGGGCCGCGCTGGGCGGCATCGTGATCGCGGCCGGGTTCGGCTACGCCTCGCCGAACGTCGTCGCGGCCGGGCTGGCCGTGGTCGGGCTGGTCGTCGCGGTGCTGGCCGGGCGTGGGGACCGGACGGCGGCGTCCCGGGCGCGCGGTGTCGCCGCGGCGGTGTGACGGGGTTCAGTGCCCGGCGCGACGCAGCGCCTCGGCGAACACCTCGGTGATGGCGGCGTAACCGCGGTCGTTGGGGTGGAACCGGTCGGAGGCGAGCTTGCCGCGCCAGTGCCGCGTCCGCGGGTCCCGCAGCTCGGCCAGCACCAGCCCGCGGCGCCGCACGGCGTCGTCGATCAGGCCGTTGACCTGCACCGCCGCGGCGAAGGTGCCCGGCTGGTTGCCGACGACCGTGCCGCGCGGGAGCCGGTCGAGCAGGGCCGCGTACCGGCTCCCGACGCCCTCCTGGTGCTTGGGCTGCATCAGGTCGTTCGACCCGATCAGGCACAGCAGCAGGTCCGGGTGCAGCCGCAGCGCCGCCGGGAGCTGCGCGTCGAGGACGTCGTCGACGCGCGCGCCGTACTGGGACAGGTTGACCGTGCGCCAGCCCGGCAGCAGCCCGACCAGCTGCCCGAACCAGCCGCACTCCGGGGCCGACGCGCCGACGCCCTGGGCCATCGAGTCGCCCAGCGCGACGCACAGCGGCCCGGTCCGGGCGAGCTCGGTGCGGTTGCGCTGCTCCCAGTACGCGGCGTAGGGCTCGATCTGCTGCTGCACCCGGCGGATCGCGGGCACGAACCGGGACACCGCGGTGATCACCCGGCCCGGCGGGCGCCCGGTCCGGTTGGAGAAGCCGAGATCGCCCGCGTCGGTCACGTCCCCAGTGAAGCAGAGACCGTCATCGCACCGTCGTCTCCCCGTGCGCGATCCGCGCGGTCAGCGGGGTGTCGGGGAACGACCGCAGGCTCCGCTTGAGCTCGGCGAACCCGGGCCAGGTGGCGAGGGTGTACGTCGCGTCCCACAGCCGCAGCGCGTCCTCGCCGAACGGCACGGAGTCGATCACCGGCCCGAACAGGGCCGGCCCGTCCGGCGGGGAGAACGACAGGATCGGGGTGCCGACGTCGTCGCCGCACCGCCGCCGGGCCTCCGCCACGTTCGCGGCGAGGCCCTCGTCGAGGTCGGTGCCCGTCGCGGCGTCGGCCAGGGCAGGGTCCAGGCCGAGGTCCTCCAGCACCGGACGCAGGTCCCGCTGCTGCGCCATGACGCGCACGACCGGGTCGAAGCCCTCGCCGTCGGGTGCGGGGGAGTCCCACACCAGCTCGCCGAACCGGGTGTAGAGGTCCCCGACGACCCCGGGGCCCGCCACCGCCTCGGCCGCGGCGATCACCCGCAGCATCTCCAGGCCGCGGAGGTGGGAGTCCGGGTAGGACTCCGAGACCTTCCGCCGCTCCTCGTAGGAGATGCCCTCGTTCAGCATCGCCAGCGGCAACGGGCGCCAGTGCACCGCCAGCTCGCGAAGGCGGCCCACCTCCACCACCCAGCGGGACGTGACCCAGCAGAACGGGCAGATCGGGTCGAAGAAGAACTCGATGTCGTCGCTCATCCCACCGGGTACCCGTTCGGGGTGCCTGCAGTGCCGCGCAGGCGCGACGGGGCCCGACCCGCGACGGACCGCTCCGGACCACACGGCCCGGCGTGCGTCGGCGCTCCCACGGAGATCGACCTACGGTGGGTCCATGACGACCGTGGCACTGCTGGGAACCGGGATCATGGGCGCCGGGATGGGGCACAACATCCTCGCGGCCGGGCTGGACCTGCGGGTCTGGAACCGGACCGCGGCGAAGGCGCAGCCGCTCGCGGACGCGGGCGCGGCCCTGCACACCGATCCGGCCGACGCCGTGCGCGGCGCCGACGTGGTCGTGACGATGCTGGGGGACGCCGACGACGTCACCGCCGTCCTGGAGCAGGCCGCCGGCGGTCTCGCGCCGGGCCAGGTGTGGCTGCAGACGACCACCGTCGGCGTCGAGCCGTTCGACGGGCTCCGCGCGATCGCCGGGCGCCACGGCCTGACCCTGCTCGACGCGCCGGTGCTCGGCACCCGAGCGCCCGCCGAGTCCGGGCAGCTCGTCGTGTTCGTCGCCGGCGACCCCGCGGCGCGTCCGGTCGTCGACCCGGTGCTCGACGCCGTCGGCAGGCAGACCGTCTGGGTCGCCGAGGACAACACGACCGCCCAGGCGAGCCGGCTCAAGCTCGTCGCCAACAGCTGGGTGCTGGCGATCACCGCAGCGACGGGGGAGTCCGTCGCGCTGGCCCAGGGACTCGGCGTGGACCCGCAGGCCTTCCTCGACGCCGTCGCCGGCGGTCCGCTGGACCTGCCCTACCTGCAGAACAAGGCGAAGGCGATCCTCGACGACGACTTCACGCCCAGCTTCACCGTCGACAACGCGGCCAAGGACGCGGGCCTGATCGTCGCCGCGGCGGAGGCCTCGGGCACCCGGCTCGACGTCGCGCCCGCGGTGCGGGACCGGTTGCGGCGGGCGTCGGAGCGCGGGCACGGCGGCGACGACATGGCGGCCGCCTACAAGGCGTCCTGATCAGCGGGCGCTGATCACCATCCGCTGATCAGGGCCTGCTCAGGTTCCTCTCAGAGCCGTCGGCGAGACTGGCGCCCATGCGCATTCTGGTGGTCGACGACGACAAGGCGGTCCGTGACTCGCTGCGTCGTTCGCTGGCCTTCAACGGCTACCAGGTCGACCTCGCCGAGGACGGCCAGGTCGCGCTGGACAAGATGCTCACCGACCGGCCCGACGCGCTCGTCCTGGACGTGATGATGCCGCGCGTCGACGGGCTGGAGGTGTGCCGGCGGCTGCGCAGCGCCGGTGACGCGCTCCCGATCCTCGTGCTCACCGCCCGCGACGCGGTGTCGGACCGGGTCGCCGGGCTCGACGCCGGCGCCGACGACTACCTGCCCAAGCCGTTCGCGCTGGAGGAGCTGCTCGCCCGGCTGCGCGCGCTGCTGCGCCGCCGCACCCCCGACGCCGACGACGACGCGGGCACCAGCCCCGCGCTCACCTTCGGCGACCTGTCGCTGGACCCCGACACCCGCGAGGTGTCCCGGGGCGGACGGCCGATCAGCCTCACCCGCACCGAATTCTCCCTGCTGGAGCTGCTGCTCGCGCACCCGCGCCGGGTCCTGACCCGCGCCCAGATCCTCGAGCAGGTGTGGGGCTATGACTTCCCGACCAGCGGCAACGCCCTGGAGGTCTACGTCGGCTACCTGCGCCGCAAGACCGAGGCCGAGGGCGAGCCCCGGCTGATCCACACCGTGCGCGGTGTCGGCTACGTCCTGCGGGACACCCCGCCGTGACCCAGCTGCTCCCGCCCGACGAGGAGCGGGCCGAGCGCTGGTGGCGCCGCGGGCCCGCGGCCGAGCCGGACCGTGAGCGGTTCACGCTGCGCGCCCGGATCGGGGTGCTCGCCGCACTCGTCGCCGCCGCGATGGTGCTGCTCGTGTCCGCCGCCGCGTTCCTCGTCGTGCGCCAGAACCTCACCAGCTCGCTGGACGAGACGCTGCGCCAGCGCGCCTACGCCGCGGCGCAGAGCGACCTGATCGACCCGCGGCTGCTCGCCGCGCTCCCGCCCGACGTGCTCGGCGCGGCCGACCTGCACATCGCGCTCGTCTACTCCTCGGGCGTGGCGACCTCGGCGGACGAGTCGTCGCGGCCGCCGCTGGGGGAGCCGGAGATCGAGGTCGCCCAGGGCGGGCCGACCCAGCCGGGCCGCACCGCCGAGCTCGACGGCGTGCCGTACCGGATCGTCGCGGTCCGGGCAGGGGACGGCCGCGCGCTGGTGCTGGCCCAGCGGCTCGACACGATGACCCGGGTGGTGACCCGGATGGGCACCGCGCTGCCGATCGTCGGGCTGGGTGGCGTCGTGCTGGCCGCGCTCGCCGGGGTCGCCGTCGCCCGGACCGGGCTGCGGCCGGTGCTGCGGCTGACCGCGGCGACCGAACGCGTGGCCAAGACCGGTGACCTGCGCCCGATCCCCATCTCGGGGTCCGACGAGCTCGCCCGGCTCACCCAGTCGTTCAACACGATGCTCGGCGCGCTGGCCGCGTCGCGGGAACAGCAGCGCCGGCTCGTTGCCGACGCCGGGCACGAGCTGCGCACCCCGCTGACCTCGCTGCGCACCAACCTGGAGCTGCTCGCCTCCGCCGACCGGCCGGACACCCCCGACCTGCCCGCCCAGGACCGCACCGAGCTGCTCGACGACGTCCGCGCCCAGGTCGAGGAGCTGTCCCACCTCGTCGGGGACCTCGTCGAGCTCGCCCGCGACGACGCCCCGACCATGACCAGCGAGGCACTGGAGCTCACCGAGATCGTCGACCGCGCCCTGGACCGGGTGAAGCGACGCGCGGGGGAGGTCGAGTTCGACGTCCACCGCACCCCGTGGATCCTCGACGGCGACGCCAGCGCCCTCGAACGGGCCGTACTCAACCTGCTCGACAACGCCGTGAAGTGGAGCCCGCCCGGCGGCACGGTGCGGCTGTCGATGGTGCCGATCTCGCCGGAGTGGCTGGTCATCGAGGTGGCGGACGCGGGTGAGGGGATCGCCGCGGAAGACCTGCCGCACGTGTTCGACCGCTTCTACCGGGCCGACACCTCGCGGACCATGCCCGGCTCCGGGCTGGGGCTGTCGATCGTCGCGCAGGCGGCGGCACGGCACGGGGGAGAGGTGCGGGCCGGGCGCGCCCCGGAGGGCGGTGCGCTGCTCTCGATGGCCCTGCCGGGCCGGTACGTGGCGGAGCCGGAAAGCCCATAGCCTGGTGTGACACGACGTGACACAGCGGTGACACGACGGACGGAGACGACGGACGGTGGACGCATGACCCAGGACAACCCGCCCGACGAGCCGACCCGCACCGGAGCGGGGACGTCCGGTGGGGCCTCCGGGGACGCGGCCGGCCGCGAGGGCGGGCCCGCCGCCACCGCGGGACCGGCAGGGTCCTCCGGCGACGCCGCCCCGGAGGAGGACGGGCCACGGTCGTCCTCGTCGGGGTCCTCCACCGACGGGTCCGCGTCGGACGGGGTCACCGACGCTCCGGCCACCGGCTCGCCGGGCGCCGGGGACGGCGCCGAGGCCGGCCCGGCCGGGAACAC
>NZ_JAMXSG010000223.1:0-9973 GCF_024124365.1 Pseudonocardia sp. McavD-2-B | reverse complement strand
TCGCCGCGCCGCCCGGCGCGGGCTCCGGCTCCGCGGGCCAGGGCGGCTCCGGCTCCGCCGCCGGTGAGGGGTCCGCCGTCGCGGCCCGCCCGGTCGTGCGGATCTACAACAACTCGACCATCCGCGGTCTCGCCGAGAAGGCGGCCGGAGAGTTCCGTACCAACGGCTGGACCGTGTCCCAGGTGCAGAACTACTCCCAGGGCGTCATCCCGACCACGACCGTCTACTACCGGCAGGGCACCGACGAGAAGGCCGCCGCCGAGGAGATCGCGAAGAAGTTCGGCATCCGTTCCGAGCCCCGCTTCGACGGCATCCAGGACGCGACGCCCGGCGTCATCGTGATCGTGACGCGGGACTTCTCCGCCGCCTGACGTTCCACACGCACGACGGCCCCGGACGCCTCCGCGTCCGGGGCCGTCGGCGTTCCGGGGCCGTCCGTGTGCCGGACTCAGCCGTCGCTGCGGCGACGGGCGTAGGCCTCCAGCTCGGCGACCTGCGCCGGGTCCAGCGACGCCCGCACCGTGCGGCGTGCCGTCGCCAGGTGCGCGGCGGTCACCTCGCCCGCGTCGAGGGACTCGCGCATCGCGGTCAGCGCGGACTCGCGCAGCAGCGCCGCGCAGTCCGCGGCCGAGTAACCGTCCAGTTCGGACGCGAGCGCGTCGAGGTCCACGTCGTCGGCCAGCGGCACGTCGCGGCCCGCCGCGCGCAGGATGTCCGCCCGCGCATCGGCGTCCGGCGGCGGCACGAACACCAGCCGCTCCAGCCGGCCCGGCCGCAGCATCGCGGGGTCGATCAGCTCGGGCCGGTTCGTCGCCCCGACCACGACGACCTCGCGCAGCGGTGTCGCGCCGTCCAGCTCGGTCAGCAGCGCGGCGACGACGCGGTCGGCCACCCCGGCGTCGGTGGAGCCGCCGCGACGCGGGGCGAGCGCGTCGACCTCGTCGAGGAAGATCAGTGCGGGGGCGGCCTCGGCCGCCCGGCGGAACAGCTCGCGGACCGCGCGCTCGGACTCGCCGACGTACTTGTCGAGCAGTTCGGCGCCCTTCACCGCGAACACGTTGAGGTCACCGGAGCCGGCGAGCGCACGCAGCAGGAACGTCTTGCCACCACCCGGCGGGCCGTAGAGCAGCACCCCGCGCGGGGCGTCGACCCCGAGCCGGGCGAACGAGTCCGGGTGGCGCAGCGGCCACAGCACGGCCTCGGTGAGGGCCGCCTTGACCTCGGTCATGTCACCGACGTCGTCGAGGGTGAGGCCGCCGCTGCCCAGCGTGCCGCCACCGGACAGCGAGATCGGGCGGACCGAGCCGACGGCGTCGAGCAGGTCGCGGGCCCGGGAGTCGGCCGCGGCGCGGGGCGTGCCCTGGGCACGCGGCCCGAACGCGACGTTCGCCAGCGCCGACAGGTGCGGGAACAGCAGCGGCTCCTGGGCGAGCAGCCCGACACCGCGCCGGTGCGGCGGCACGAAGGTCCCGTCGGCGGTGTCGAGCAGGGTCCGGCCGTCGACGCGCAGGTGCCCGGAGTCCGGGCGCAGCAGCCCGGACAGGATGCCGAGCATCGTGGACTTGCCCGCCCCGTTCGGGCCGAGCACCGCGAGCACCTCGCCCGCGGCGACCGACAGCTCCATGTCCAGGGCGAACCCGTCCCGGTCCAGCCGCGCCCTCATGTCCACACCGGGCTCCACCGTGTCGCCGCCGCTGCTCATCCGCGGCCGTCCAGCCCACGCGGACGCCCGACGACGATCACGACCAGCGACACGACGACCAGCAGCAGCGACAGCGCGACCGCTCCCGCGACGTCGGTCTCGCCCTGCAGGTAGACCAGCAGCGGCAGGGTCCGGGTGGTGCCCTCCAGGCTGCCGGCGAACGCGATCGTCGCCCCGAACTCGCCCATGCAGCGGGCGAAGGCCAGCACCAGCCCGGACGCCAGTCCGGGCAGCACCAGCGGCACGGTGACCCGGCGGAAGGCCAGCCCCGGCGACGCACCGAGGGTCGCCGCGGTCGCCTCGTAGCGCTCTCCCGCGGTCCGCAGGGCGCCCTCCAGCGACACGATGAGGAACGGCATGGCGACGAAGGTCTGCGCCAGGACCACCGCGGCCGTCGAGAACGGGATGAAGATCCCGAACGCGGTGTCCAGGCCCTGCCCGACCAGCCCGTTCGCACCGAGCAGGAACAGCAGCGAGAGCCCGCCGACGACCGGCGGCAGCACCAGCGGGAGCAGGACGACCGAGCGGATCCCGCGCATCAGGCTGGGCAACCGGTTGATCCGGCCGCGGGCCAGGACCACCGCGAGCGGCCCGCCGAGCAGCAGGCACAGCGTCGTGGAGATCGCCGCGGTGAGCAGCGACAGGCGCAGCGCCGACAGCGCGGCATCGCTGGTGAGCAGGCGGGGGGTCTCCGCCCAGTCGGCCTCCCACAGCAGGCCGAGCACGGGCAGCGCGATGACCAGGAATCCGATGCCGGCCGGGACCCACATCCAGACCGGCAGTCCGACGCCCGTGCCGTGGCGGTCGGCGGCGCCCTCGCGGCGCCGGGTCGGGGCCGGCGCGGGGGCGGTGCCGGCCCCGGGGGTCACAGGTGCCCGCCCGGCGTCTCCACCACCACGTTCGTCGACTTGATCACCGCCACCGCGAGCGCCCCGGGCTCGAGACCGAGGTCGCGCACGGCCTCGCTGCTCATCAGCGACACCACGCGGTGCGGGCCGCACTGCATCTCGACCTGGGCCATCACCGTGTCGGCCAGCACCGAGGTGACCAGGCCGACCATCCGGTTGCGGGCCGAGCGCTGCACCACCGAGGGGTCCGGCGGGGCGGACGCGTGATCGCGGGCGAACGCGGCGAGCGCGGCACCGTCGATGACCTTGCGGTTCGAGGCGTCCGCCTGCACCGGCAGCGTCCCCGCGTCCACCCAGCGGCGGACGGTGTCGTCGCTGACGCCGAGCAGTCGGGCGGCCTCGGAGATCCTGAAGTGCGGCACGACCCGGATACTATGGTCGCGCCTGCGGGGGTGCCACGGTGGATACCCCGCGCGATGTCGGGATCGCGCACTGCCGGGGCCTGCGGACCTGTGGTCTGATCGGTGCCGTGGACTTCGCACCCAGCGCCGTGGCGGCCGACTACACCGCGCGCATGCGCGCCTTCCTCGACGAGGAGGTCCTCCCGGCCGAGGCCTCCTACGACGCGTTCCGGGCCGAGCGGCGCGGCACCCCGGAGGAGTGGGCCCTGCCCCCGGTGGTCGAGGAGCTGAAGGCGAAGGCCCGCGGGCGCGGTCTGTGGAACCTGTTCCTGCCGGACCTCTCGGGGCTGTCGAACCTGGAGTACGCGCCGGTCGCGGAGGTCTCCGGCTGGTCCCCGGTCATCGCACCGGAGGCGATCAACTGTCAGGCCCCGGACACCGGGAACATGGAGACGCTCCACCTGTTCGGCACCGACGAGCAGAAGCAGCAGTGGCTGGAGCCGCTGCTCGACGGCGAGATCCGCTCGGCGTTCGCGATGACCGAGCCGGACGTCGCGTCGTCGGACGCCACGAACATCGAGACCCGGATCCGGCGCGACGGCGACGACTACGTCGTCGACGGCCGCAAGTGGTGGATCTCCGGTGCCGCGGACGAGCGCTGCCGGATCTTCATCGTCATGGGCAAGACCGCCGACGACAGCGACGACACCGTGTCGACGCACCGCCGGCAGTCGATGATCCTCGTCCCGCGCGACACCCCCGGACTGACGATCGAGCGGCACCTGCCGACGTTCGGCTTCCAGGACCAGCACGGGCACTCCGAGCTGCGCCTCGAGGGCGTGCGGGTGCCGGCGTCGAACCTGCTCGGCGAGGAGGGCGGCGGGTTCGCCATCGCCCAGGCCCGGCTCGGCCCCGGCCGCATCCACCACTGCATGCGGCTGATCGGCATGGCCGAGCGCGCGCTGCACCTGATGACCGAGCGCGCCCAGGCGCGGGTCGCGTTCGGCAAGCCGCTGGCCGAGCAGGGCGTGGTGCGCGAGCAGATCGCGCTGTGCCGGATGGAGATCGAGCAGGCCCGGCTGCTGACGCTCAAGACGGCGTGGCTGATCGACAACCACGGCGCGAAGGGCGCGGCCACCGAGATCGCCGCGATCAAGGTCGTCGTGCCACGGATGGCGTGCACCGTGATCGACCGGGCGATGCAGGTGCACGGCGGGGCCGCGATGAGCGACGACACCCCGCTGGCCTACTTCTACGCCTGGGCGCGCGCCCTGCGCTTCGCCGACGGACCGGACGAGGTGCACATCCGCTCGGTCGCCCGGCAGGAGCTGAAGGCCCACCAGAAGTAATCGTGTCCCTGTCCTTTCGACTAGGTACACGATGACTAGTTCCGCACCTGCGACGGCGTGACCCCAGCCACGTCCGCGGGTGCGGATCACGGTTCTGAGCTGCGGAAACCCGCCCTGGGCGGGCCCGCACGGCGGGGGTTAGCCTCGGGCCCATGACCACCGAGCTCGGCCTGCCGTCGCTGCGGGGCGGCGCGTCCCGGGACCCGGCCCGACCGGCCGACCCCCGTCTCGTCGACGGGTTCGGCCGGGTCGCGACCGACCTGCGGATCTCGCTCACCGACCGCTGCAACCTGCGCTGCACCTACTGCATGCCCGCCGAGGGCCTGGACTGGATGCCGCGCGAGGAGCAGCTGACCGACGCGGAGCTGAACCGGCTGATCGCGCTGGCGGTGCGCGACCTCGGGATCGAGGAGCTGCGGTTCACCGGCGGTGAACCGCTGCTGCGCAAGGGCCTGGAGGAGATCTTCTCCGCGGCGTCGGCGCTGGAGCCCCGCCCGGACATCTCGCTGACCACCAACGGCATCGGGCTCGCCCGCCGCGCCGGGGCCCTCGCGGCCTCCGGGGTGAACCGGCTCAACGTCTCGATGGACACCCTGCGTCCGGAGCGGTTCGCGCAGATCACCCGGCGCGACCGGCTGTCGGACGTCATCGACGGGATGGCCGCCGCGCACGCCGCGGGCCTGTCCCCGGTGAAGATCAACGCGGTGCTGCTGCGCGGCGTGAACGACGACGAGGCCGCGGACCTGCTGGAGTTCGCGCTGACCCACGGCTACCAGCTGCGTTTCATCGAGCAGATGCCGCTCGACGCCCAGCACGGCTGGCGCCGCACCGAGATGATCACCGCCGAGGAGATCCTGGCGCGGCTCGAGGAGCGCTTCGTGCTCACCCCGTCCGACGAGGACCGTGGCGGCGCGCCCGCCGAGCGGTTCGTGGTGGACGGGGGCCCCGCCACCGTCGGGGTGATCGCCTCGGTGACCCGCCCGTTCTGCGGGGCCTGCGACCGGACCCGTCTCACCGCCGACGGCCAGGTCCGCACCTGCCTGTTCGCCACCGGCGAGACCGACCTGCGCGCCATGCTCCGCGGCGGCGCGACCGACGCCGAGATCGCCGACGTCTGGCGCGACGCGATGTGGGGCAAGAAGGCGGGCCACGGCATCGACGACCCCGGATTCCTGCAGCCCGCGCGCCCCATGAGCGCGATCGGAGGATAAGCATGACCCCCTCGCTCACCACGCCCCTGGTGACCCGCACGCTGACCGTCCGCTACTTCGCCGCCGCCAAGGCGGCCGCCGGCACCGGTGAGGAGACCGTCGAGATCCCCGGCGGCGCGACGGTGGCCGACGCCGTCGCCGCACTCGGCACCGCGCACGGCCCGGAGCTGGAGCAGGTGTTGCTGCGCTGCAGCTTCCTGCTCGACGAGGTGGCGGTGCGCGACCGCTCCACCGCGGTCGGCGGGGCGGCCACGCTCGACGTGCTCCCGCCGTTCGCCGGCGGCTGAGACCCGGCGCCTCCGGCGGGGCGGCCCGGTCCCTCCGCGCGGCTCGGTCCTCGGGGGCGGTCGCTCGGTCCACGGGGACGGTCGGTCAGTCCTCGGGGACGGTCGCGACCCGGCCGGCCGGCACCCCACCGGCGCAGCTCAGCGTGACCCGGACGTCCGGGACGTCGTCGCCGTCGAAGACGACCTCGGCCGGGCCGATGTCCGTGTCGTCCTCGCGCTCCCAGCCCTGCGCGGGGTTGACCGACACGATCCGCGGGGCCGCGCCGTCGCACCGGACCAGGATGTTCCCCGCCGTCCCGGCCTGCACCACCGCGGGCGGGGCGGAGGCGGGCGCCGTCGTCGGGACGGGCGCGGGTGCCGGTGGCGCGGCGGTGGCGGCCTGCTGGGCCAGGCGGGCGTCCACCTGCTCGGCGCTGAGCGGCTGCGTCTGTGTGCCCGCGAGGTCGCTGCCGATGCTCCCGACGGCCGTCAGGCCCAGGAGCAGGGCACCCGCGGCCGCGGCGGTCCAGAGCGCGATCTGCAGGACGGGGCGCGTCGGTCGTTCCACGCGCACAGCATGCCCCGGACCCGGTTAACGGATCCCTAAACGGGACACAAGCGACGGCTGTGCCCCACCGCGGTCGGGGTCGCGGCGGATAGGTTCTCCCTCCGTGGCCCAGATCCTGATCGTCGAGGACGACCCCGGCATCCGCGGAGCGCTCATCCGCGGGCTGACCGAGCGGGGGCACGCCGTCGACTCCGCACCGACCGCGATGGCCGGGCTGGAGCACGCCGTCGGGAAGCGGCCCGACCTCGTGGTGCTCGACCTCGGCTTGCCCGACATGGACGGCACCACCATGCTGCGGATGCTGCGTGGCGCCAGCACGGTGCCGGTGATCGTCGCGACCGCACGCGACGACGAGACCGAGATCGTCTCCGTGCTCGACGCGGGAGCCGACGACTACCTGGTCAAACCGTTCGCCGCCGCCCAGCTCGACGCCCGGATCCGGGCGGTGCTGCGCCGGCTCGGCGACGGGGCGGGCGACCCCACCGTCGTCGTCGGCGGGCTGTCGGTCGACCCCCGTTCGCGGCGCGCGGTGCTCGACGGCACCGAGCTGGAGCTGACCCCGCGCGAGTTCGACCTGCTGCACCACCTCGCCGCCCGTGCCGACCAGGTCGTCAGCAAGCGGGAGCTGGTGACCGAGGTCTGGCAGCAGCCCTACGGCGGCGCCGACAAGACCGTCGACGTGCACCTGTCGTGGCTGCGCCGCAAGCTCGGCGAGACCGCGCAGGCCCCGCGCTACCTGCACTCGGTGCGCGGCGTCGGGGTCCGGCTGTCCGCGCCGCCGGCGCCGCCGGGGACCGGGGAGGACACCGCCTGATGCGCCGGCGCATCCTCGTCCTCGTCGGGGCGACCGTGCTGCTGGTGCTGGCCGCGTTCGCGGTCCCGCTCGCGACGCTGATCCGCTCGGTCGCCGAGAGCTCGGCGGTGTCCGCGGCGACCGTCCAGGCCCAGGTGCTGACCCCGGCCGTCGCGGGCGGGGACCGGTCGGTGCTGGCCCCCGCCGTCCAGAACGCCGACGGCCGCGACGCCTCCGACGTCTCGGTGTTCCTGCCCGACGGCACCGTGCTCGGCGCGCCCGCACCGCGCAGCCCGGTCGTCCGGCTGGGTCTGCTCGGGACGAGCGCGTCGACCGAGGCGGCCGGCGGGCGCGAGCTGGTGTTCGCGGTGACCGGCGCCGCGGGCGGCAACGCCGCGATCCGCGTGTTCGTCCCCGACGCCGAGCTCACCCGCGGGGTGACCCGCTCCTGGCTGCTGCTGGGCGGGCTGTCGCTGGTGCTGCTCGCCGGAGGTCTGCTGCTCGCGGACCGGCTGGCCCGCACCCTCGTCGACGCCACCACCGACCTGTCCGGGGTGTCGGAGCGGCTCGCGGCCGGCGACCTGTCCGCGCGCGCCGACCCCGGCGCCCCGGCCGAGCTCGGTGTCGTCGCGAGCGCGCTGAACGGGCTGGCCGGGCGGATCTCGGAGCTGCTGCGCGAGGAGCGGGAGAACGTCGCGGACCTGGCACACCGGGTCCGCACCCCGCTGACCGCCCTGCAGCTCGACGCCGAGGCCCTGCGCGACCCGGACGAGTCCGCACGGCTGTCGGCCGGGGTCGACGGCGTCCGGCGCGCGGTCACGGGTGCGATCGAGCAGGCCCGGCGACGCGGCGGCACGACCCGCAGCGCGGACGCGGCGGCCGTCGTCCGGGAGCGGGTGGAGTTCTGGCGGGTGCTGGCCGAGGACACCGACCGCTCGGTGACCCTGCACCTGGCCGACGGCCCGCTGCCCGTGGCCTGCGCACCCGGCGACCTGGAGGCGTGTGTGGACGGGCTGCTGGGCAACGTCTTCGCGCACACCCCGGACGGCACGGCCTTCGACGTCGAGCTGTCGGCCCGGGCCGGCGGGGGCGCCCGGATCGTCGTGCACGACGACGGTCCGGGGCTGCTGCTCGGGACCGACCCGACCTCCCGCGGTGTCAGCGGCGGCGGCTCGACGGGGCTGGGCCTCGACATCGCCCGGCGCACCGCCGACCAGGGCGGCGGGGCGCTGACGGTGCTCTCCCCGGCCGGGGGCGGGCTGCGGGTGGAGCTGGAGCTGGGGCCGCCCGCGGGCTGAGCGGGCACCGATCTTGGGGTGCCGTTAGGAGTCGTGCAGCGCGCCGTTGATCGACAGCGCAGCATCGTCACCGGTGTCAGCACGACCCCTCCCGGAAGGACATCCCGATGCCCTCGACGCTCTCCCTCGCCGCCCTCGCCGCCACCGGCCTCCTGCTCGTCGGCGGCGGCGCCGCGTGCGCCTCGCCGGCCGAGATCGCCGTGACCCCCGCCGCGCAGAGCGCCGCCGACACCGCCCCCGCACCGGGCGCCGGTGCCGCCGTGGACCGTGCCGCAGCCGAGCGGATCGCCGTCGAGCGGGCCGGGGGCGGGCAGGTCGTGACGGTCGTGTTCGACCGCGCCGACGACGGCCGCGACGACGACCGGGACGACGACCGGGACGACGACTCCCGCTCCGACGGCCGCGACCACTGGGAGGTGGAGGTCCGCACCGCCGACGCCGAGCACGACGTCGACGTCGACGCCGCGACCGGTGAGGTCCTCGACCACGACGTCGACCGGAACGACCGCACCGACGACGACCGTGACGACGACGACCGTGACGACAGCTGATCCGGACCGGGTGATCCCTCAGGCCGGGGCGAGCCCGTCGCGCCAGTCCGGGTCGCCGGCCAGGACCGTGACCCCGACGGCCTCCTGGGCCAGGCGCGCCCCGGCCGCGAAGAGGTCGCGGACGGGGCCGCGCAGTCCGGCGTCGAGCCACTCGACGTCGCTGTGGTCCACCGTCCGCGCCGAGGCCGGGCGCCCGTGCCGTAGCAGCGCCCGGTACAGCCCGGTCGCGGGCCGCACCGGCGGCAGGCCGTGAGCCTCGGCGAGATCGGAGGCGGCACGCGGGATCCGCAGCCCGGCGGCGTCGAGGTCGCCGAAGTAACGGACCGTCGCGGGCGGGTCGTCGCGCAGGGCGAGCACCGACGCGGTGAACGCGTTCCCCGCGCCCCAGGCGAGGCCACCGACCGGGCCGGGCTCGGGCGCCAGGGCACGGCGCAGCGAGTCCAGGGTGTCGGCGTTCTCGACGACGAGCAGCACCGGCCCGCCGCCGGGCAGGCGCTCGCGGTGCAGCGGCGGGACGACCCGGCGGGCCCGCAGGACCTCCGGCGTCAGCCCGCCGGGCAGCGGGCCGTCGAAGGCCTTCTCGTCGCCGGTGATCTCCAGCGCGCGCTCGCGCAGCGGGACCTCCACCGCGCTGGACGCGTGGGCGAACAGCCAGTCGTTGACCTGCAGCAGCACCCGCGACGGCCGCCGGAGATCCGCGGCCCCGGACAGCGCGTGATGCCACGGTCCCCGGTCCACGGCCGGGGCGGCGTCCGTGCGCGGCCGGACCAGCCGTACCGAGTTCGGCAGCGGCGGCACCCCGTCGTCGGTCCGGCCGGTCGGCTCCAGCACGCCCGCGGCGGCCAGCTCGGCCAGTACCCCGGCGAGGTTCCGCCGGGCGTCGACGCTGCCGACCATCGTGGGGTCCGCCTGCAGGAACGCCGCGCGCACCGCCGAGCGTGGGATCCGGGTCCGTCCGGTGGCCGCCAGCAGCTCGGCGAGCCGCT
>NZ_JAMXSG010000222.1:0-9977 GCF_024124365.1 Pseudonocardia sp. McavD-2-B | reverse complement strand
GGACGGCCCGGACGCGGTGCGCGAGGCCGTCGGCGAGGGCGGCGCCCGCCTCGCGGTGGAGGCCGCGGGCCGCGCGGACGCCCTGGACCTCGGGGTCCGGTCGCTGCGCAGGCAGGGAACGCTCGTGCAGGTCGGTCTGCTCACCCGGGAGCCGGTGGTGCCGGTGCCGCTGATGATCGCGCACGAGCTGACCGTCACCGGCAGCCACGGGATGGCCGCAGCGGACTACCCGGAGCTGATGGCACTCGTCGCCGACGGGCGGCTCGACCCGGGCCGGCTGGTCACCCGGCGAGCCGGGCTGGACGCGCTCGCCGGGGCGCTGGCCGCGGCTCCCGAGCCGGGCGGGATCCTCGTCGGCCTGCCCTGAGACCCGGCCGCGGTCCGCTCGGCCCTCCCGGTGGAGCCGGCTGTGCCCTCCCGCCCGGCGACGCGCACCGTCGTCCGCCGGACGGGCGACCGGTCCCCTGGTGATCAGTCCCCGAGCAGCCGGGCCAGCGCCGCGTCCACCGTGGGCTCCACCGCGACCCCGCCGGGCAGCGGCGGCCGGTCGACGAGGAGGACCGGCACCCCGCGCTCCCGGGCCGCGGTGAGCTTCGGCGCGGTCGCCGCACCGCCGGAGTCCTTGGTGACCAGCACGTGCGGGACCACGGCCTCGAACAGGGCGCGCTCGCCGTCGAGGGCGAACGGGCCCCGGTCGAGCAGCAGCTCGTGCCGGGCGGGCAGCGGGCCGTCGGGCGGGTCGACCGCACGGATCCAGAACGCCGCGTCGACAGCCGCGAAGTGCGCCAGTCCCCCGCGGCCGGTCGTCAGCAGGACCCGCCCGGCCGAGCCGGGGAGCAGGCCGGGCAGCGCGGCCGCGGCGGCGGCGACCGAGGTGACCCGGTGCCACCGGTCCCCCGGCCCGGGCGTCCAGCCCGGCCGGCGCAGCACGACCAGCGGTACCCCGGTCCCCGCGCAGGCGGCGGCCGCGTTCGCGGTCATCGTCGAGGCGAACGGATGGGTGGCGTCGAGCACCGCCGCGACCCGCTCGGCGCGCAGGTGCGCGGCCAGCCCCTCGGCACCGCCGAACCCACCGATGCGGACCTCGCCGTCGGGCAGGGCCGGGCTGCGCACCGCCCCGGCCAGGGACGACACGACCCGGACATCGTCCCGGCCTGCCAGAGCGGCGGCCGCGGCCCGGCCCTCGGTCGTACCACCGAGGACCAGCACCGTGCGGGGAGCGCTCACACCTGTGAGGGTAGGGGGATGGCGATCACGACCGTGGTGTTCGACGTCAACGAGACCCTGTCGGACCTGACCCCGATGGGGGCCCGGTTCGCCGCGCTGGGCGCCCCGGAGGGGCTCGGGCCGCTGTGGTTCGCCGCGACCCTGCGCGAGGGCATGGCGCAGGCCGCCGGTGGGGAGCTGACGCCCTTCGCCGAGCTGGCGAGGGCGACCGCGGCCGGGCTGCTGCGCCGGCACGGGGTCGCCGAACCCGACGCGGGCGCGGGGCACGTCGTCGACGGGTTCCTGGAGCTGCCGGTGCACGACGACGTCCACGGCGGGGTCGCGGCACTGCGGTCCGCGGGGCTGCGGCTGGTGACGCTGTCGAACGGCGCCGCGTCGGTGGCCGAGCGGCTGCTCGGCGACCACGGCCTGCGCGAGCAGTTCGACGCGGTGCTGTCGGTGGAGGACGCCGGGATCTGGAAGCCGGCTCCCGCCTCCTACGCGTATGCGCTGCGGACCTGCGGGGTCGACGCGGCCGAGTCGGTGATGGTCGCGGTGCACCCGTGGGACCTCCACGGCGCCGCCCGGGCCGGCATGGCGACGGCCTGGCTGGACCGCCACGGCGACACCTGGCCCGGGTACCTCAGCCCACCGACCTTCACCGTCGGCGCGCTGCCCGAGCTGGCCGGCCACCTGGCCTGAGCCCGCGGGACGCCGGGAGCGGTGCCGTCCGGCCCGCTCTCCGTCAGACCGCCGCCAGCACCGGCTCGAACGCGATCTCGGCCGCGCCGACCAGCGCGCCGTCGCGGCCGAGCGGAGAGACCGCGAGTCGGGTCCCGCCCGCGGCCCGGCTCACCAGGCTGCGCCGGCGCAGCTCGGACCCGATCCGCTCGACCACCGAGGGCGGCAGCGCGCCGAACAGGTCGCCCAGCACGACGAGCTCGGGGGCCAGCATGTTCACCACGGTGACCAGCCCGGCGGTCATCCACCCGGCGTAGCCCTCCAGCAGCCGGTCGGCCCGGCCCGGCACGACGGCCAGGTCGCGCAGCTCC
Organism: Pseudonocardia sp. McavD-2-B; assembly: GCF_024124365.1. Lineage (NCBI taxonomy): Bacteria > Bacillati > Actinomycetota > Actinomycetes > Pseudonocardiales > Pseudonocardiaceae > Pseudonocardia > Pseudonocardia sp. McavD-2-B. The sequence continues at coordinate 7,719 of NZ_JAMXSG010000222.1, read as the reverse complement.
GCGACGAGCACCCCGCGCGGGGTGTCCTCGGGCAGGCCGAGCGCGCGGCACAGCGCGGGCTCGCCCACCTCGGTCTCCCAGCAGCCGTGCGAGCCGCAGAAGCACTCCCGCCCGTCCGGGCGGACCATGAGGTGACCGAGCTCGCCGACGTAGCCGCCGGTGCCGCGCAGCGGCTGCCCGCCGGACACCACGCCGCCGCCGACGCCGACGTCGGCCGAGAGGTAGACCATGTCGGCGACGTCCCGGCCGATCCCGCGCAGGTGCTCGGCGAGTGCGCCGGCCTCCGCGTCGTTGGCGACCTGCACCGGCCGGGCGAGGACGGCGGCGAGCCGGGCACCCAGCTCGACGTCGCGCCAGCCGAGGTTGGGCGCCTCGTGCACGAAGCCGTCGGAGCGCCGCACGACGCCGGGCACCGAGACCCCGACCGCCTGCTCGGCGACGCCCAGCTCGTCGCGCAGCAGGGCGGCGGACTCGGCGAGGTGGGTGATCACCTCGCCGGGCAGCCGGGTGGTGCGGTGCAGGTTCCAGCTGTGCCGGCCCAGGATCTGGCCGCCGATGCCGACCATCGCCAGCGCGACCTGCTCGACCCGGATGTCGACGGCGAGCACCACCGCCGCCTGCGGGTCGGGCAGCACCAGCAGCGACGGCCGCCCGGCCCCGGAGCGCTGGGCCGGGACGGCCTCGGTGACGACGCCCGCCTCGGCGAGCCCGTCCACCACCGCCTTGATCGTGCTGCGGTTGAGGCCGAGCTCGCCGGCCAGCGTCGCGCGGGTGCAGGGACCCTCGACGTGCAGCCGGCGCAACAGGACGGCCCGGTTGTGCCGGCGCGCGTCGTCGGGCCGGGTCCCCGATCCGGGCTGAGTCATGTCACCGGCCGCTGGCCGCCGCCCGGCGCCGTGACGCCACGTCGACACCGGCCGCGAGCAGCAGCACCAGGCCGGTCACCACGAACACGACGGCGGCGGGCTGCTTGAGCAGGCCCAGACCGTTCTGCACCGTGGCGAGCACCGTGCCGCCGATGACGGCGTTGCTGATGCGGCCGCGGCCGCCGAACAGCGACGTGCCCCCGATGACCGCGGCGCCGACCGCGAACAACAGGGTGTTGCCGCCACCGGCCGCCGGGTTCACCGACCCGATCTTCGACGAGTAGACGATCGCGCCGATCGCGGCGAAGGCGGTGGAGATGACGAACACCGACGCCCGGATGCGGGCGACGTCGATGCCGGCCCGGCGCGCGGCCTCCCGGTTGCCGCCGACGGCGTAGACGTGCCGGCCGAACCGGGTCCGGTCGAGCACCCAGGTGCCCGCGACGAGCAGCACCAGCACGACCGGGACGACGTAGGGGATCCCGGCGATCGCGATGACGCCGGGCGAGCGGTCCTGCACGAGTGCGAACGTCACCAGCCCGCCGAGCACCACCACCGCCCCGATCTTGAGTGCGACCAGCCCCGTCGGCGGCGCGACCAGTCCGCCGCGGCGCCGGGTCCGCAGGCGCACCACCTGGACGGCCGCGTAGCCGCCGGCGACGACCACGAACAGCACCCAGGACGCCGTGACCGAGAGATTGCCGTTCGCCACGGCGTTGATCAAGGGGTCGCGCAGCGCGATGGTGCCGCCGTCGCCGATGAGCTGCAGGATCACGCCCTGCCACGTGATGAACAACGCCAGCGTCACGACGAACGACGGCATCCCGATCCGGGCCACGAGGAACCCGGTGAGGCAGCCGATCACCACCCCGACGCCGACGGCGAGCCCCATCACGGTGAACGCGTTCGCCGGGACCCCGATCACGAGCACGACCGCGGTGAGCAGGCTGATCACCGACCCGGCCCACACCCGGACCAGCGCGGCGAGCACGGCACCGGCCAGCATCACCGCCACGAGGAGCACGAACACGGTGGTTCCGGTGGCGCCGAGCACGTTGCCGTCGCTCATCAGGTGCAGTGCCATCAATGCCGCCGCCAGCCCGGACGCCGTACCGGCGGCCAGGTCGATCTCCCCGGTGAGCAGCACGAACACCAGGCCCATCGCGATGATGGTCGGGCCGGCGCCCTGCTGGAGCAGGTTCGCCAGGTTGAGCAGGCTCGGGAAGGTGCCGCCCGAGTCCAGCACGCTGAACAGCACGAACAGCGCGGCCAGGCCGAGCAGCGCCGGCAGCGAGCCCAGGTCACCGCCACGCAGGCCGCGCAGGTACGTCGTGATCGCCTCGCGGGTGGTGCGGGCGGTGGTGTCGATGCCGAAGTCGGCGGCCCGGTTACCGGGGTTCACCCGGCGGGCCGCGCTCTGCTCCTGCTCGGGCGCGGGCGTCCGTTCGGTCACGGTGTCTCCTCCCGGGCCGGCGGGGCCGGACGGATCGGGGTGGGGGGCCATCAGGTCACCGCCTGCTCGGGCCGCGGCAGCCCGAGCTTGCCGGAGCGGCCCGCGGTGATGAGCTGGACGACGTCGGAGTGGGTGACCTCGCGGGTCGGGACCTGCGCGACCATCCGGCCGAGGTAGAGGCAGGCGATCCGGTCGGACACCTCGAACACGTCGGCCATGTTGTGGCTGATGAGCACGACGCCGAGGCCCTGCTCGGCCAGCCGTCGCACGAGGTCGAGCACCTGGCGGGTCTGGGCGACGCCGAGTGCCGCGGTCGGCTCGTCGAGCAGCACGACGCGCGAGTCCCAGAGCACCGCCTTGGCGATGGCGACGGTCTGGCGCTGCCCGCCGGACAGCGACGCGACCGGGGTCCGGACCGAGGTGACGGTGCGGACCGAGAGCGACGCGAGGGTGTCGCGCGCGGCCTGCTCCATCGAGCCCTCGTCGAGCATCCAGGAGCGGCCGCGCTCGCGGCCGAGGAACATGTTCTGGACGATGTCGAGGTTGTCGGCCAGCGCGAGGTCCTGGTAGACGACCTCGATGCCGAGCCGGGAGGCGTCCGACGGCCCGGCGACGGTCACCGGCGCCCCTTCGAACAGGACCTCGCCGGAGTCGATCGGGTGGATACCCGCGACGCACTTGACCAGGGTGGACTTACCCGCGCCGTTGTCGCCGACGAGCGCGGTGACCTCGCCGGCGCGCACGGTCAGGTCGACGTCGTGCAGGACCTGCACGGCGCCGAAGCTCTTCGACACACCGCGCAGGGAGAGGATGGGGTCGGCCACTTTCGGGCACCTTCCACGTGGGCGTCGGCCGGGCCGCGGCGGGGTCTCCGCCGCGGCCCGGTCCGGCTGCGGGTCCTACTTGATGCCGAGCTGGCCGCAGGCGGCCTGGGTCTCGGCGTTGCAGATCTCCGAGGCCTTGACGTAGCCGGCGTCGGTGACCTTCTTGACCGAGTCCTTGGTGATGAGCTGCGGCTCGAGCAGCACCGACTTGACGTCGCGGTCGCCCTTCGGGTCCTCGACCGTCTGGGTGGCGACGCCGTCGGCGGCCGCGGTGTCGCCCTTGGCCAGGGCACCGGCGAGCTTCGCGGCGGCCTCGGCCTCCTGCTCGATCGGCTTGAACACCGTCATGTACTGGTCCCCGCGCAGGATCGCGGCGAGCCCGTCGGCGGTGGCGTCCTGGCCGGTGACCACGACCTTGCCGTTCAGGCCGTACTTGGCCAGCACCGTGACGATGGCGCCGGCGAGGCCGTCGTTGGCGGCGACGACGCCGTCGACCTTGCCGCCGTTACCGGTGAGGATCTGCTCGAAGGTGGTGCCGCCGACCTGGTTGTCCCACTTGTCGATCTTCTGGCTCTGCACCAGCTTCAGCGCCCCGGACTCGTACTTGGGCTTCAGCACGGTCTGCTGGCCGTTGTAGAACAGGGTCGCGTTGTTGTCGGTCGGCGCGCCCTCGATCTCGATGACCTGGGCGCCCGGCTTGTCGCCGATGCCCTGGACCAGGCCCTCGCCCTGCAGGGCGCCGACCTTCTCGTTGTCGAAGGAGACGTAGTAGTCGCTGACGCCGCCGAGGTTGAGCCGGTCGTAGTCGATGACCGGGATGCCCTGGGCCTTGGCCTTCTGGGCGACGGCGGTCCCGCCGTCGCTGCTGATCGATGCGATGATCATGACCTTGACGCCGCTGGAGATCATCCCGTCGGCCAGGGTGGAGAACTTCTGCTCGTCGCCCTGGGCGTTCTGGATGTCGGGGTCCATGCCCTCGGCGCGCAGCGCCTTGTCCAGCATGGGCTTGTCGAAGCCCTCCCAGCGGGCCGAGGAGTCGGTCTCGGGGAGGATCACCCCGACCTTCACCCCGCCGCCGGATTCGCCGGAGCCGCCCGCGGACTCCCCGCCGCCGCCCGCGCTGTTCTGTCCGCAGCCCGCGACGGCCAGCAGCAGGCCGAGGCCCGCCGCCGCGACCGCCCGACGCAGCCGGGGACCGCGCCCCGTGTTCCGTGCCCCCATCGGGGTCTCCCTCCACCACGTTGTGGACCGCTCGCATGATCACGAACGGGTGAATGTTGCGAGCGCCAACGTATTAGGCGGAACCGGTTCCACGACAGCCTTCTGAATCGAGAGAGTTCCTCTTTCGTCATCACGATCCGGTCACGAACATCGACTTTGTTGTCCTGCGGCACGATCCGGACGGCCGCAACGGCACCGGAACGCCGTGGCGGGCGGCGACCACCGGTCCCCGCCCCCGGGGTCGATCCCCCTCAGCCGCGCAGGGTCTCCAGCAGGTCCGCCTCGACCGCGGCCAGGGCCGGGTCGGTACGGCTGCGCGGCCGCCCGGCGTCGACGACGACCTCCCGCACCACGGTCGCCGGGCGCGGCGAGAAGACCAGCACCCGGTCCGACAGCAGGGCCGCCTCCCGCACGTCGTGGGTGATCAGGACCGTCGTCCAGCCGTAGCGGGCGCGCACCGACTCCAGCCAGTCCTGCATCGCGGTCCGGGTGAGCGCGTCCAGCGCACCGAACGGCTCGTCGAGCAGCAGCACCTCGCGCCCCCCGACGACGGTGCGCAGCAGCGCCGCGCGCTGGCGCATGCCGCCCGACAGCGCACCCGGGCGGACGTCCTCGAAGCCGGCCAGCCCGAACGGCTCGAACAGCGCGCGGGCACGCTCGCGGGCCTCGCGGCGCCCCACGCCGGCGACCTCCAGCCCGAGGGTGGTGTTGTCGAGCACGGTGCGCCACGGGAACAGCAGGTCCTGCTGGGGCATCAGGCCGAACGGGGCGCCGCGCACCGGGCCGCCGTCGACCTCGATCCCGCCGGTCACCGTCGCCCCGTCGAGGATGCCCGCCAGGGCCCCGAACAGCGTCGACTTGCCGCACCCCGACGGCCCGACGAGCGTCACGAACTCCCCCGGCGCGACGTCCAGGTTCACCCCGGACAGCACCGGCAGGTCGCCGTAGGAGACCGACAGGTCACTCACCACGACCTTCACCGCGCACCGTGTCCGTCGTGGTCGGCCACGTACCAGGGCGTGACCAGGCGCTGCAGCAGGAAGGTCAGCGCGAACAGCGTCACCGACAGCACCGCGGTCACGCCGACGGCCGCGAGCACCAGGTCGGTGCGGAACTGGTTCTTCTGCAGCTGCATGAAGATCCCCAGGCCGGCCCGGGCGCCGACGTACTCGGCGAAGATCGCCCCGGTGACGGCGTAGGTGATCGCGATCCGCAGCGCCGTGAAGAACGACGGCAGCGCCCCGGGCAGCCGCACGTAGCGGAACCGCTGCCAGCGCGAGGCCCCCATCGACCGCAGCAGCGCGGTCGCGGACCGGTCGGTCGCGGCGAAGCCCTCGATCAGCCCGACCGCCACCGGGAAGAACGTCACCAGCGCGATGACCAGCACCTTCGGCAGCAGGCCGAACCCGAACCAGATGATGAGCAGCGGGGCGATCGCGACCACCGGCAGCGTCTGCGAGGCCACCAGCAGCGGGGTCAGCGCCCGGCGCAGCCACGGCGAGAAGTCCACCGCGACCGCGGCCGCCCAGGCCAGCACCATCGAGACGGTGAACCCGATCAGCGTCACCTGGACCGTCGGCAGCGTGTTCGCCCACAGCTCGGCCCGGAACGCCCAGCCCTGCGCGACCACCCGCAGCGGCGAGGGCAGCACCTGGGGGCGGGCGCCGGCGACGGTGACCGCGACCTGCCAGGCGACCAGCAGGGCGGTGACCAGCGCCGCGGCCGGCCACAGCCGGCGGATCACGGTGCCAGGTAGTCGTTGGTGAACCAGGTCGAGAAGTCCGGCTTCTGGCGCACCGGGGCGCCGTCCGGCCCCGCGACGGTGCCCGTGTCGTAGAGGAACCCGGAGAACCCGGCCCACTGCTGCGGGGTCTGGAACCCGACGCGGCCCTGCGTGTCGCGCAGGAAACGCTCGCTGAGCATCTGCGCGCCCCGGTCGACCAGCGCGTCGGAGGTGAACGCGCCGGGGTTGGCCTCCTTCAGCATCCGGGCCGCGGTCGCCGGGTCCTGCGCGGCCAGCGCGTAGCCCTTCTGGACGGCCTGCACGAACGCGCGGGCCCGGTCGGGGTGGTCGCGCAGCCAGGTCGAGTTGCCCAGCAGCAGCACGTTGTAGGAGTCCGGGAAGCCGTAGTCGGTGTAACGGAAGGTGCGGATCGGCTCGCCCCGCAGCTGCGCCTCGATGCCCTCGACGTTGACGAACGGCTCGGTGAAGTCGGCCTGGCCGGAGTAGAGCGCCTCGTAGGCCGCGGTGGACAGGACCTCGGTGCGGAAGTCGCCGCGCCCGCCGTCGGCCCGGATCACGGCCTGCATCTTCTGGTTCTCACCGGGCCCGCCGAATCCGGCGTAGATCTTGCCGTCGAGGTCGCGCGGGCGCCGGATGTCGGTGCGGTCGGAACGCATCGCGATCTCGGTCGCCCAGTGCTGCAGGATCGCCATCACCGAGGTGATGTCGGCGCCCGCGGCCTTCGAGAACGTGAAGGAGTCCTGGAAGCCGACGCCGAAGTCCGCGGCGCCGGAACCGACCAGGGTGTCCGGCGAGGTCTGGTTGTACGGCAGGAACTCGACGTCGAGGCCGGCGTCGCGGAAGTAGCCCGCCTGCTGGGCGGCGAACAGCCCGATGTGGTTGGTGTTCGGCGTCCAGTCCAGCGCGACGCGGATCGGCCCGCCCCCGGCGGAGCCGCCGGAGCCGTCCTCCGCGGCGCAGCCGGACAGGGCCAGCGCGAGCGCCAGCGCGACGGCGAGTGGACGGAGAGCACGTGACAGCACGGGGCGGCCTCCCTACGCCGGTGTGACCCGGATCAGGTTCGAACGGTCGGCGGCCGGTCCTGCCGCCCTCTCAGCCTCGGTGCGCGGGCTCCCGCGGTACGACCGTGAACCCTACGCGGTCCGCCGGGTCCTGCCGGGACGACGTCCGCCGCACCGGACCGGCCGGACACCCGCAGTCACCGTGGCCGTCCGATCCGGTCACCTGCGGTGATCGTCGGGACGGCCGGGCGAGCCGCCGTCCGCGGCGCGGACCACGATCGTTATCCTCGCCACCACACCCGCGACGCTGTGTCACGAACCCCGCTCGCGGGAGCTGACGCGGAAGGGACGAGATGGCGGCCTCGCTCTGGACCTCCGGCACGACCGGGCGGCCGACGCCCGACCCGGCCCCCGCCCTGGTGCGGGTCGCGTTGCAGGCCGGCGCCACCTCCGTGGCGCACGCCGACATCGCCGCGATGCTGTCCGGGATCTGTGTCGCGCTGGTGCCCGCCGCCCGGGTCGGGGGTGCGGCGCTGCTGCTGCGCGAGCCCGCCGACCCCCGCGACCCCGAGGCCCGGCGGGTGTTCGGCTCCGACACCGCCGCGCTGCG
>NZ_JAMXSG010000221.1:0-9994 GCF_024124365.1 Pseudonocardia sp. McavD-2-B | reverse complement strand
GGTCCGGCCGGCCGCGACCGCGCACCGGAGCCGCCCGTCGACGCGGGGGCGCGCGCCGAGCGTGCGGTCGTGGTCCGCGGCTTGGCCGCGGCACGACCACGCCCGGTGCCGGTCGTGCGCGCACGAGCGTCCCGTCCACGTCCCCGACGGTCCGCCATGCACCCTCCCGTCCGTCCCGGGTTCCCTCACCCGTCAGTGCCGCCCGTACCGCTCCGTGGCGACCCGTCCAGCATGCCGCCCGATCGGGCGCCGGTGGGGGCGCCGCGCCGGACCGTCCGCAGACGATCCGGGCGGCACCGGTGTCACCGACGGGTGAACGACCGGAGCGTCAGCCCTGGCCGGGTACCTGATACCGCGGGAACGCCAGCTCGCCGTTGTAGCGGGCGGCGTCACCGAGCAGCTCCTCGATGCGCAGCAGCTGGTTGTACTTCGCCACCCGCTCGGACCGCGCCGGGGCGCCGGTCTTGATCTGGCCGCAGCCGGTCGCGACGGCGAGGTCCGCGATGGTGACGTCCTCGGTCTCCCCGGAACGGTGGCTCATCATGCAGCGGTACCCGGCGTTGTGCGCCATCGTCACCGCGTCGAGGGTCTCGGACAGGGTGCCGATCTGGTTGACCTTCACCAGCAGCGCGTTCGCGGCGCCCCGGGCGATGCCGTCCTCGAGCCGCTCCGGGTTGGTGACGAACAGGTCGTCGCCGACGAGCTGCACCTTGTCGCCGATGGCCTCGGTGAGGCCGACCCAGCCGTCCCAGTCGTTCTCGTCCAGCGGGTCCTCGATGGACACCAGCGGGTAGGAGTCGACCAGCTCGGCCCACACCTCGGACAGCTTGTCCGCGGTGATCTTCTTGCCCTCGAAGGAGTACTTGCCTGCCTCGTGGAACTCGGTCGCCGCGACGTCGAGCGCCAGCACGACGTCGGTGCCCAGGGTGTAGCCGGCCCGCTGCACGGCGGCGGCGATCAGGTCGAGCGCCCCGCGGGTGCCGCCCTTGACATCGGGGGCGAAACCGCCCTCGTCGCCGAGGCCGGTCGACAGGCCCTTGTCCTTCAGCTCCGACTTCAGCGCGTGGTAGACCTCCGCGCCCCAGCGCAGCGCCTCGCGGAAGGTCTCCGCACCGATCGGGGCGACCATGAACTCCTGCACGTCGACGGAGGTGTCGGCGTGCGCACCACCGTTGAGGATGTTCATCATCGGGACCGGCAGGACGTGCGCGTTGGAGCCGCCGACGTAGCGGAACAGCTCCAGGCCCGAGGACTCCGCCCCGGCCTTCGCGACGGCCAGCGACACGCCCAGCAGGGCGTTCGCGCCGAACTTCGACTTGTCCGGGGTGCCGTCGAGATCGACGAGGCGCTGGTCGACCAGTCGCTGGTCCACCGCCTCGACGCCGACGAGCTCCGGCCCGATCTCGTCGAGGACGGCCGCGACGGCCTTCTCTACGCCCTTGCCGCCGTAGCGGTTCTTGTCGCCGTCCCGCAGCTCGACGGCCTCGTGTTCGCCGGTCGAGGCGCCCGACGGGACCGCGGCACGCGCCAGCGTGCCGTCGTCCAGCGCGACCTCGACCTCCACCGTGGGGTTGCCCCGGGAATCGAGGATCTCGCGTGCCCCGACCTGCTCGATGACCGCCACCGTGACTCCTGTTCTGATCGCGGGTGTCGTCCGGTGCGTCAGCGTAGTCACCGGTCGGCCCCGGCGGGGGACGCTTGCGTCACCCGGCCCCGCACCGGCGGTCTGTCAAGACCTCGCGTCCCGCCCGGATCGCACCTAACGTAAGGGTGACCATGAGCAGTCCCCGTGCGAACCACCAGGACCCGGTCGCGGCGTTCCGCCGTGCCGACCGGCTGCTCTCCCGGCACCGCCCGCTCGAGGCGCTCGACGCGCTCCGCCCCGTCCTCGACGCCCGCGGTCCGGACGAGCCCGGCGACGCCTCGGTGCACCTGCTGGCCGGCCGCGCCTACCTCGACTCGGCACAACTGCGGAAGGCCGAGGCGGCGTTCGTCCGGGTAGTCGAGATGGATCCGGCCGACCACTACGCGCGCTTCGCGCTCGGCAAGACGCTGCAGCGCCAGGGCAGGCTCGGCGAGGCCGAGACGCAGCTGAAGATCGCCTCGGCGATGGATCCGCGCCCGGAGTACCAGGAGGCGCTGGGCGAGGTGCGGGCCCGCATCGCGCTCGCACCCGACCGTCCCTGAACTGGGAAAACGGACCTTCCGGGGCGAATGCCGCGCGACCCTTCCCCGCTCGATCGGGTGAGGTTAGCCTTCCCGCCCGGCAGCACACCCTCACCTGGTGACTGCTCGTAGTGGTGACGCTGCAGGAGGTCGCATGCTGGGGAACGCGCTCATCGGGCTGCGCGAAGGGCTCGAGGCCTCGCTGGTCGTGGCGATCCTGGTCGCGTTCCTGGTCCGCACCGGACGTCGCTCCGAGCTGCCCAGGGTGTGGGCGGGCGTCGCGCTCGCCGTCGCCGTCAGCGTCGGCGTCACGCTCGGGCTGACCCTGACCCAGCAGGCACTGACCTTCGAAGCGCAGGAGGCGCTCGGCGGCTCGCTCTCGATCATCGCGGTCGGCTTCGTCACCTGGATGATCTTCTGGATGCGCTCGCACGGCCGGACCCTGTCCCGGGAGCTGGAGGGTGCCCTGGACCGGGCCGTGTCGATGGGGCCGTGGGCCGTCGTCGTGATGGCGGCGCTCGCCGTCGGCCGCGAGGGCCTGGAGACCGCGATCTTCTTCTTCGCCGCCGCGCAGGCCGCGGGCGAGACGGCCGGGCCGCTGGTCGGCTTCCTGATCGGCATCGCGATCGCCGTCGCGCTGGCGTACGCGATCTACCGTGGCGCGCTGACGATCGACCTGGGCCGGTTCTTCACCGTCACCGGCTTCCTGCTGATCTTCGTCGCCGCCGGGATCCTCGCCTACGGCGTGCACGACCTACAGGAGGCCGGGATCCTGCCGGGGCTGACCACGTTGGCCTTCGACGTCAGCGACGTGATCCCCGCCGACTCCTGGTACGGCACGCTCCTCAAGGGGATCTTCAACTTCTCACCGCGGACGACCGTGCTCGAGGCCGTCGTCTGGTCGCTCTACGTCGTGGTGGTCCTGGCGCTGTTCCTGCGCCCCGCCCGCCGGCGCGCGCCCGCCACCACCGACGTCTGAACCCCGCACCGTCCACGGTGTCGATCCCTCTAGTAGAACGCACGATGTCCCCCGTCACGCGCACGGCCGCCGGCCTGGCGTCGCTCACCGTCGCCGCCGCGCTGCTGGCCGGCTGCACCTCGACCGCCCCCACGGCGCAGGGGGCGGGCGACGGCGGCCCGATCACCGTGAACGCCACCGACACCGCCTGCGAGATCTCGACCGCGCAGGCCCCGGCCGGCACCCTCACCTTCCGGATCACCAACGCCGGCAGCAAGGTCACCGAGTTCTACCTCTACGCCACCGGTGACCGGATCATGGGCGAGGTCGAGAACATCGGCCCCGGGCTGTCCCGTGACCTGATCGTCGAGGTCCCCGACGGCGGCACCTACACCACCGCCTGCAAGCCCGGCATGTCCGGCGACGGCATCCGCGCCCCGTTCAGCGTCACCGGCTCGGCGCAACGCGCCACCGACGCGAACGCCCAGCTGGCCGCGGCCACCGCCGGCTACAAGCGCTACGTCGACTCCCAGGTCGGCGCGCTCGTCCCGAAGACCCAGGAGTTCGCCGACGCGGTCAAGGCCGGCGAGGTCGAGAAGGCCAAGGCGCTGTTCCCGGTCGCGCGCACCTACTGGGAGCGCATCGAGCCCGTCGCCGAGTCCTTCGGCGACATCGACCCGAGGATCGACGGCCGGGAGGACGACGAGCGTGACCCGGGCGTCGGGTTCACCGGGTACCACCGGCTGGAGAAGGACCTGTGGGTCACCGGCCTGCAGCCCGACTCGGCCGCGATCGCCGACCGGCTCACCGCCGACATCACCGACCTGGCCGCGCGCACCCGGACCGTCGAGCTGACCCCGGTCCAGCTCGCGAACGGCGCGAAGGAGCTCCTCGACGAGGTCGCCACCGGCAAGATCACCGGCGAGGAGGACCGCTACTCCCACACCGACCTGTGGGACTTCGCCGCGAACGTCGAGGGCTCCCGCGCCGCGGTCGCCGCACTCCGCCCGACGATCGACGCCAACGACCCCGCGCTCGGCCCGGTGCTCGACCAGCGGTTCGAGGCCGTCGAGAGGCTGCTGCAGGGCTACCGGGTCGGCGACGGCTACCGGCTCTACACCCAGCTGACGCCGGCGGACACCCGCGCGATGACCGCGGCCGTCGACGCGCTGTCCGAGCCGGTCAGCAAGGTCGCGGGCACCGTGACGGCATGAGCCCATGGCACCTGTCCCGGCGACGGCTGTTCGGCCTGGCCGGCGCCGGAGCGGCGCTGGCCGGGGCGGGCGCGGCCGCGGGCTACGGGCTGTCCGGCGCGCCCGCCGGCGACGGCGTCGTCGCCTTCCGCGGCGAGCACCAGGCCGGGATCGTCACCCCGGCCCAGGACCGGCTGCACTTCGTCGCGCTCGACCTCACCTCGACCGACCGCGCCGCCGTCGCCGACCTGCTGCGCCGCTGGACCGCCGCGGCCGAGCGCATGACGACCGGCCGGGAGACCGCCGAGGGCGGCGCGATCCCGGCCAACCGCTACGCCGCCCCGGCCGACACCGGCGAGGCGCTCGGGCTCCCCGCCGCGTCGCTGACGCTGACCTTCGGCGTGGGACCGGGGTTCTTCGACAAGCTCGGGATCGCCGACCGCCGCCCGCCCCAACTCGCCGGGTTCCCCCGGTTCCAGGGCGACCGGCTCGACCCGGCCCGCTCCGGCGGGGACCTGTGCATCCAGGCCTGCGCCGACGACCCGCAGGTGGCCGTGCACGCGGTCCGCAACCTGGTCCGCGACGGCTTCGGCGTCACCGAGGTGCGCTGGTCGCAGCTGGGGTTCGGGCGGACGTCGTCGACCTCGACCGGGCAGGCGACCCCGCGCAACCTGTTCGGGTTCAAGGACGGCACGAACAACCTCAAGGCCGAGGAGCCCGATCTGCTCGCGCAGCACGTGTGGGTCGGCGACGAGGGCCCGGACTGGCTGCGCGGCGGCTCCTACCTGGTCGCCCGCCGGATCCGGATGCACATCGAGACCTGGGACCGCTCCGGGCTCGACGAGCAGGAGCAGATCATCGGCCGGGACAAGGGTGAGGGCGCTCCGTTGACCGGCACGGCCGAGTTCGACCTCGCCGACCTGACCGCCACCGGTCCGTCGGGGCCGGTCATCCCGGACGACAGCCACATCCGGCTCGCCTCCGCCGAGGCCAACGGCGGCGCGCGGATGCTGCGGCGCGGCTACAACTTCGTCGACGGCACCGACGGCCGCGGCCACCTCGACGCCGGGCTGTTCTTCGTCGCGTTCGTGCGCGACCCGCTGACGCAGTACGTGCCGATGCAGCGCAGGCTGGCCCGGTCCGATGCGCTCAGCGAGTACCTGGAGCACAACGGCTCGGCGGTGTTCGCGGTCCCACCCGGCCTCGCCGAGGGCGACGACCACTGGGGACGCGCGCTCCTCGCCTGACCCGCACGCCGCGTCCCGTCGGCACGGCCGCGCCCGCCGGGGTGCGGGGGGGGGTCAGGGTGCGGGCGGCGCCGGGACGGCGGTGCGCTGCGCGTAGTCGGCGGCGGCGGCCCACACGTCGCGGGCGTAGTCGCCGGAGGCGTTGTAGGCGAGCACCCCGCGCCACCAGTCCCCGGCGTCGGCGACGTCGCGACCGTTCGCGCACAGGTAGCCGGCCGCGGCGAGGGCGGCGTCGTCGACCTGCTGGGGGTCGGCGACACCGTCGCCGTTGCCGTCGGCGCCGTAGCGCGCCCAGGTCCCGGGCAGGAACTGCATCGGCCCGACCGCGCGGTCCAGCACCGGGTCGCCGTCGAGGCGGCCGCCGTCGGTGTCGGCCACCCGGCGGGTGCCGCCGGTGCCGTCGAGCGGGATCCCGATGATCGGCGGGTCGACGCGGCCGTCCGGGCCGGGCTCGGCACCACGGAAGGTCGCGTGCCGGGACTCGATCCGCCCGACCCCGGCCAGCGTCGCCCAGCTCAGCCGGCAGTCCGGGGTGCGCTCGCGCTGGCGCAGTTCGGCGGTGGCGTAGGCCTGCAGGGTCCGCTCGGGGATGTCGGCCTCGGTCGCGGTCGCCCGGGCCCACGCGACGACGTCCGTGCCCGCGGGCAGCGGCGCGGACGCGGGCGGGGCGGACTGCCGGTCGACCGGGGTCCGGGGCAGCGACGGGCCGAAGTCCGGGCCGGTCGCCAGCGCGACGAGCACGATCAGGGCCAGGATGCCGCCGATGGCCGCGAGCAGCGACTGGGTGCGCACGCTCCCACGTTACCGACGGGTATCACCCGATCGGGGTGCGGGTCAGGGACCGTCCCAGTAGCGGCGCCAGTCCTCGGCGGTCAGCGCGTGCGGGTCGAGTCCGTCGGCGGCGGCGGCCTTCTCCGCCGACCGCACCCGCGCCTCGAACTCCCGGGCGGCCGTCCGCAGCGCGGCCTCCGGGTCACCGCCGCGGAGCTGTGCGGCCGCGGCCAGCCGGAACAGCGCCGCGCCGGCACCGTCGTCGGCGGGCAGCAGGTCCGCGGGCAGCCCCGCCTTCGCGGTGCGGGAGGCCAGCTTCGCGGCGAGCGCGACGGCCGGCTGGACCGTCGCGATGCCGTCGACACTGGACTCGCGCTGCTTCTCGGCGCGCTTGAGTTCGTCCCAGCGGCGGTCCTGGTCGGCGGCCGTGGCGACCTGCTCCCCCGCGGCGAACACGTGCGGGTGGCGGCCGACGAGCTTGTCGACCAGCCCGGTCGCGACCTCGTCGATCCCGAACGGGGCACCGGGGTGCTCGGTGGCGACGCGGGCGTGGAACAGCACCTGCAGCAGCACGTCGCCGAGCTCCTCACGCAGCTCGGTGCGGTCACCGTCCTCGATGGACTGGTAGAGCTCGTAGCACTCCTCGACGAGGTAGCGCAGCAGCGAGGTGTGGGTCTGCTCGGCGTCCCACGGGCAGCCGCCGGGCGAGCGCAGCCGGTCCATCACCGCGACGGCGTCGAGCACCGCGTGCCCGGTGGGCGGCGGCACCGCACCGGGGTGCGCGGCGGCGGGGTGGCCCGCCGGGACCAGCAGCACCGTGCCGTCGGCGAGCCCGGCGGGGTCCGTGCCGGTCCAGTCGGCGGCACCGGCGGCGGCGCCCGCGTCGAGATCGGGCACGGCGAGCACGTCGGTCGCGGAGCGCAGCAGCGGCAGTGCCGCGGCCGGGAGTGCGGCCCCGCGCCGGGGGCAGACGACGACCGTCGCGGCCATCAGGGAGCGGGCGGGGTCGGGTTGCCCGCGGCGACCGGGAACACCACGGAGGCGTCCTCGGCGGTCGGTACGGCGAGCATCTGGATCGGGTCCCACTCGCCGTAGCGGGGGTTGAGCTGCACGCCGGTGCGCAGCGCGGTGGGGGTCAGCATGCGGATCCCGGCCTCGGACAGCGAGCGCTGGTCCAGCTGGCCTACCGCGTCGCCCGGGGCGGGGGCGCCGAGGTCGCGCTCGGTCACCCGGACCACGACCCAGCCCTGGCCGCTGCCCAGCGGGAACGCCGCGACCCAGCCCGCCGGGATCCCGATCAGCGGGGTGAGCGCGGCCTGCGGGGTCTCGGCCGGGCGGATCGCGAGCCCGCGCTGGGTGGTGCCGGCACCGGCCAGCGCCGCCTCGGCCCGCTGCCCGCCGGCGGCGACCTCACGGGCCAGCGTGCTGGCCTGTGCCCGGTCCTGGGCGACCGCGACGTCCGCGGTCACCGACAGCCGCGGCAGCTCGCGGCGGGCGAGCTCGGACAGGGTCAGCTCGTCCCTGGTGGCGGCCTGCGCACCGCCGACCGCCAGCGACGACTCCTGCACCGCCTGCTCGCCGCCCTGCCGGGCGATCGCCGCGGCGACCTGCTGGTCGGACACGGTGACGCCCTGCTCCGGGGCGGTCAGGCCGATCAGGTCGCGGATCACCAGCTGGGACACCACGGCCCGCCCGATGTCGGCCTCGGACCCGCCCTGGGCCTTGAGACCGTCGACCAGCCCGGGCCGGGTGAGCACCGAGGTGATCGCGGGCTGCACGGTGGCGAGCGGGATCGACGTCTCGCCGACGATCGCGGCTGCGTCGACCCGGCTCGGTCCGGTGCCGCAGCCGGCCCCGGTGACAGCGACGGCCCCGACGATCAGCAGGGCGGCGGTGATCCTGCGAGTGCGCACGGCGGTCAGCCTCTCACGCGATGTGGTGCCGATCTCCCCCGCCCGGCCGACCCGGTAGTGCGGGCCGGGCCGCCGACGGCCGCCCCGCGAGGTCCGGCGGCCGCGCGGGCGGGTGCTCGTCGAGCCGGGCCAGGGCGATCGCGATCGCCCGGTCCAGCTGCGGGTCCCGTCCCGACGCCCGGTCCTGCGGGGTCACCACCACCTCCACGTCGGGGTCGACGCCGTGGTTCTCCATCGTCCAGCCGACGTCGTCGAACCAGGTGGCGTAGCGGGGCTGGGTCACCAGGGTGCCGTCGACGAGCCGGTAGCGGCTGTCGATCCCGATCACCCCGCCCCAGGTGCGGGTCCCGACGACCGGGCCGACCCCGAGCCGCTTGATGGCGGCGGTGACGATGTCGCCGTCGGAGCCGGAGCGCTCGTCGGCCAGGGTCACCACCGGCCCGCGCGGCGCCTGCTCGGGGTAGGTGGCGGGTGCGCCGTGCCGGGGCAGGTCCCACCCGATGACGCGGCGGGCGAGCTTCTCCACCACCAGCTGCGAGGTGTGCCCGCCGCGGTTGCCGCGCACGTCGAGCAGCAGGCCGTCCTTCGCGGTCTCGCGGGCGAGGTCGCGGTGCAGCTGGGCCCAGCCGTAGCCCATCATGTCCGGCACGTGCAGGTAGCCCAGCCGGCCGCCGGAACGCTCGGCGACCTCGGCGCGCAGCCGGGCCACCCGGTCCTGGTAGCGCAGCTCGTCCTCGGAGTGCAGCGGGCGCACCGCGACGCGGCGGACGGTGCCCGCGTCGGGCCGGTCGGGGCCGGAGCGGACGGTGAGCTCCACGGTGCTCCCGGCCGTCGCGACGAGCAGTGGCGCGACCCCCCAGTGCGGGTCCAGCGGGCGCCCGTTCACCTCCAGCAGCACGTCCCCGGCCCGCACGTCGACGCCCGGCCCGGACAGCGGGCTGCGCGCGGCGGGCGCGGAGGTCTCCGGCGGCAGGACGCGCCGGACCCGCCACCCCGGTCCGCCTGCGGGGTCGGGTTCCAGGTCCGCCCCGAGCAGGCCGGGGCGCCCGGTCGGGTCGCCGCCGGCGCGGCCGCCCATGACGTAGGCGTGCGAGGTCCCCAGCTCGCCGTGCAGCTCCCACAACACGTCGAGCAGGTCGTCGTGGCTCCCGGCCCGGTCGACCAGCGGCCGGTACCGGGCGGTCTCGGCGACCCAGTCGACGCCGGCCATGTCCTCGACCCAGAAGTGGTCGCGCATGAGACGTGCGGTCTCGTCGAACATCTGCTGCCACTCCGCGACCGGGTCGACGGTGACCACGAGCCGGCGGGTGTCGATCGTGAACTCGTCGCCGCCCGCGTCGTCCTCGGGTGCCGCGGAGCCGCCCCGGTCGGCGCGCAGCAGCCGCACCGTGCCCCGGTCGCGGACGACGAGCCGGGTTCCGTCGCCGCTCACGGCGAACGACGACGCCGGATCGGCGACCACGGTGACCGTGCGCCGGGCCAGGTCGAACCGCTCCAGCACGGCGCGGTCGGGCTCGGCGTCGTCGTCGGGGAGGCTGTCGCCGAGCACGCCGGTGCCGCCGGGCAGCCGCAGCCACACCAGGCCGCCCCGGACCGCGGCGAGCCGGGTGTAGCGGGCGGCCTCGACCGGCACGCCGACGACCCGGTCGGCCAGGCCCTCGACGTCGACGACGACCTCCGGCGGTACCTCGTCGGCGTCGCGCCCGGACCGGCGACGGCCGCGGCGCTCCCCGCTCCGGGCCTGCG